>JASLEN010000149.1 GCA_030151105.1 Dysgonomonas sp. | reverse complement strand
TTCCTACGCAACGTTAATCGGCGTAGGGTGAGTCGGCCCCTAAGGCGAGGCAGAGATGCGATGGAAAAGGTGTATACCTTTGGACAGGAGAGTATTGGCTCAAACTTGGAGAAAAAGCTATAAGAGGACTTATATTTGATGTTGACCAACTTGATCTACTAGGAGGTAGAGATGCACGTGGAGACATAAAGGAACAAGGATTTACTGCAAGCTGGAACAAAAACAGACTGAAAAATGTAAAGTGGGAAGTGATTCCTATAGGTGATGATAGTGATGACAGTACAGTGCCTGCTGCGAAAAGACGTGGAGGAATTGTAGATCTATCTTTGCCTGCTACAGGGACACTAACAGATAGTCCACACACTTTTGCGTTAACATATGCTGCCATGCCCCAAAGGATTTTTTATGGATCCGATGGACGAGAGGGAGAAGAAGCAATCCCATGGCAGACAGCAGAGCCACGCTATAGCCGAATTAAATTTACTGCCGATGGGCTAAATGAACCAGTGTATATGGACATTCATCAGCAAACTTATACGCTATTGGTTGACAAGAGAAGTGCATCTTTGGCAATCCATCTCAATAATGCGCAAAATGAAGTGAAAATACCTGTACAATCCAATTATACATGGAAAACATCTTACTATAACAATAGTGACCAAGAGCTAGTTGATTTCCAAAATAGTAATATACCCTCTTCAGGTGGTTCCAATACTGTGTTGATGAAAGGTGAAGAACCTGCTATTGATGAAATTACGATTAAAATTAAACCTGTTATAGGAGACCCACTTGATGCTAAGTATACCAATGCTATAATTATATTCTCTGATACTCAACAGCCAAAACGTGCAGATGATTTACGTGTTACTTTGGCAAACTGCCCAGCTGGTATAAGTGATGGTTCTATAGAACGATGGGCTCTAAATGTTGGTTTTGACCAAGATCAAATAGACGATGTGGCAATATATGGAACAGAATCATTAAGGAATGATCCACACGATACTAGGTATCAGCTCCATAGAGATCAGTCAGAAAATTTATTTCTCTCTGGCGATTTTGGCCCAGCAGGACGTTGGATGCTACATAATTTGTCAGCTACCAAATATTCTGCCGATGGAGATAGGGATAATGGAAATATAGATACTAAGGTCAACGTATATATGTCTGAATCACCATCTTTACCAGAGGAAAAATTTAAAAGTAATGGACCACCTTTTTATGATCCTAATAAACCACCTCATCATGTCACTAATAACCCTCAAGTGCCAGAATACACAAAGTCTACATCTTATCAAACACCGAGGTGGATATACCCTTCGGAAGATGGCAAAAATGGAACTAGAACTTATTACAATTATGAGAAAGCCCACCTGAGCAAAGCATTGTTTGAAGAAAATGAAAGAGTAGGGCGAATGTATAATTGGGAAGCTGCAACAAATGGTCGTGTATCTCTTGATTTTACTTCACCTCTAGGAGGAGGAAACTTTAAGATGAATGATAATGCTAATATAGGAGGAAAGGATCATTCAGAAGAATCAGAATATTATGGTTATCAACATGGAATAGTAGGTGATCCTCAGAAGTTTAGGGTACAGGGAATTTGCCCAAAAGGTTGGCATCTACCTAGTGACTGGGAATTTAGCCAGTTGGAGAAAGAATTGATGTCCAATGCAAGTACGTATAGCAACCATCAAGATTTGACTGATGCATTGATACCAGCTAAGAATATATATCGAGAAGGAAGTAAAATGGCGGTAATAGCAGATTTGTGTCCACCACCATCACCCAACTACGACTTGTTTATGAGACAAAATGGATTGTCTAACCCCTTAATAAAAGGAACACGACCAGGATTCAATGTTATGATGGTAGGATATATGGCATGGGAATGGCGCAGCCAGGTAAACCTCGGGTATGGAATTTATGCTAAATTCTGGACAGCAAGTGGGTCAGACTACAACAGATATTATTCCCAAGTTAGAATATTACTCTCTGGTAATCAAGGAGTTTATATCGCGGGTGATGACAGAGTCAATTATGCAAGTATAAGATGTAAGCAAGATTAATATGATGAATCATAAATAACCGTGAGTTCTACTTAAGGATTCCAAAATAAACTATACTAAGCCTGCTTTTCAAATTCTATTTTGATTGCAGGCTTTTTTTTGCTCAAGCTCACGTTAAATACAATAGAGTAGAGCTCTATCATTGTTTATTATATCGACACCATTATATTTTGATGCTATGAAATTGAAGTGTCGTTTTGTTTTGCCTTATTTACATAATTACTATTATGTTTAATTGATAGTCTAAAAAGAAAAGATATTCGTCTAATTATTCCTCTCACTTGTGTTTATTTCCGTATATTTATAGTTCAGTTAGATTTAATTTGAAATTTCGAGAAATGGAACATCCAGAGAATGATAATAAATATAAAGGGTTGAAAGTAAATAAAGGAATTGGCGAACAACCAACGATTAATCCATATATGAAAGATTTTAAGCGTTATAAGCGTAAAACTTATACTGCTGCTGAATATGTGGAAGGAATTCGCAAAGGTGATATTTCCTTACTAAGTCAAGCCGTAACTCTAGTTGAGAGTTCAAAACCAGAACACTATGCTTTAGCACAAGAAGTTATAGAAAAGTGTGTACCCTACTCTGGCGATGCATTACGAATTGGAATAACTGGA
>JASLEN010000118.1 GCA_030151105.1 Dysgonomonas sp. | reverse complement strand
GATTGATGAGAACAAAAAGAGATAAACTATGCTTTGCACTTCTTCCTTTGATATGAAAGTAGATTAAAAATGCAAAGCCAATATAAACCATAGTATTCAATACATCAGCAACCAGACTGGGCATTTGCAACAAAGCTTGCGCAATAGCATGCACCACGCTACGCCCACCCCACCATTTATAATGATTCACTTGTGAATGAATAATATCACCAATACTGCTAACTGGTTCTTTTGTACCAAAGATGTAGAGATAAGCAAGATCATCGCCTATCATGGGAGTTAATATATTAAGAAATAAGATAATACCAAAACATGTGAGAATGACTAGTCCCCACAAAAGAGTTTTCTTTCTTTCTGCAAAAAGTTCTATCTTGTTGTAGAACCTATTAGCGAAACTAATAAAAGAATCGAAAAGAGTGATTAACGAAAAGCCCATGTATTATCAATTTGAGTATTCACAAAAATAAAACTAAAAAACAGAAGCAGCAAACCTATGTCGATTTACTGCTTCTGATATATAATTTCTGTTTCTCTTCTTTTTAGAAAGATGCGTTATGCGGCGTACGAGGGAAAGGAATTACGTCACGAATATTTGCCATACCTGTAACGAATAGCATCAAACGCTCAAATCCTAATCCAAAACCAGAGTGAGGTGCAGTACCAAACTTACGAGTTTCGAGATACCACCAGATTGAACTCACATCCATTCCTAGCTCATCCACTCTACCCATTAGCACATCGTAGTCTGTTTCACGCTCCGACCCACCAATGATTTCTCCAATTTTAGGGAAAAGAACATCCATTCCACGAACAGTTTTTCCATCTTCGTTGTGCTTCATATAGAATGACTTGATCTCTTTAGGGTAGTTGGTCATCATCACTGGACACTT
The DNA here is from genome assembly GCA_030151105.1 of Dysgonomonas sp. GTDB lineage: Bacteria > Bacteroidota > Bacteroidia > Bacteroidales > Dysgonomonadaceae > Dysgonomonas. Next base: position 9,327 of record JASLEN010000118.1, on the reverse strand, counting down.
GAAGTGTTTCTCAACCAAATAACGCTCGTGTTCCGACGAAAGATCTGCTCCCCAATATACAGGGAATTCAAATTTTTGTCCACTTTCTTCAAGAATCTTAACTCCCTCAGTATAAGTAGCACGTACAAATTTATTGTCAACTACGAAACGCAATCTTTCGATTAGGCTCATTTCGTTTGGATCTTTTTTCAGTCCATAGAATTGGTGAACATGATCGTTCAAAAATTGAATATCATCTGCACAATTATCAAGTGCATAGTTGATTAGATATTTCAAGAAGTCTTCCGCCAAATCCATATTATCGTCATTGTCGAAGAATGCAACCTCTGGCTCAATCATCCAAAACTCAGCCAAGTGGCGTGGAGTATTCGAATTTTCAGCACGGAAAGTAGGTCCAAAAGTATAGATAGAACCTAACGCCATAGCTCCTAGCTCACCTTCTAGCTGACCAGAAACAGTCAAGTTAGTCTTGTGAGAAAAGAAATCTTTTGAATAGTCAACCGCCCCCTCTTTAGTGCGTGGAGGATTGTTGTGATTCAACGTTGATACTTCAAACATTTGTCCTGCCCCTTCGGCATCCGAAGCTGTGATAATTGGCGTATGGAAATAGAAGAATCCTCTATCGTTGAAGTATTTATGTATAGCATACGACATATGATGACGCATACGGAAAATAGCTCCAAAGATATTCGTACGTGGACGCAAGTGAGCTATCTCACGCAAGAATTCTGGAGAGTGCCCTTTCTTTTGCAAAGGATATTCTTCGGGATCGGCTGTTCCATAAACCTCTATCGTATCAGCCTGTACTTCTGCCGATTGTCCTTTCCCTTGAGATTCTACAAGTGTTCCAATAACATGGATTGCAGCACCAGTAGTTATATTATCAAATGCGTCATTATTAAACTTCTCAACATCAGCTACTACCTGTATATTATTAATTGTTGATCCGTCATTCAAATGTATAAACTGTACATATTTGTTACCACGAATGGTTCTTACCCATCCCTTAACTGCTACCTTTTCTCCGAAGGCAGGTTTTTGTAGCAAATCTACAATCTTTGTTCTTCGCATTGTACTCATGATTTTTTGTATAATTTTCTCTTTTAGAAATATTAGTAAGTTACAAAGATATTATAATTATTGTATCTTTAAGAAAGTGATACTAAATAAGAGGATTATATCTAAATAATATTAGTAAAAACACAATAGCCATGAAAAAAGAAATTACAACAATTCTACTTTTCTGCATTTATGTCCTCACTGCCACTGCTCAAGCAGAGTATGCTACAGAAGATGCAAATAATATATATTGGCAACAGCAATACAATATTGATTTCTCAGATTTTCAAGCAGAGAATAAGGATGATTGCATAAAGTTTAATGAAAAATTTGGTCTCCAAATGTCTTTCAAATATTGGATTAAGAGGCGTTGTTGACATTCCAAAAAATAAAAATAACGGAAAGCATGACAAACTTTACCTAGCACCTGTATTTTGTAGAAACTGCTCCTGCAAACTACAAGAAGACTCCTTAGATCTCAAGCTTACTCATCTATTATTTGATCTTGCAGAAATTTCGGCCAGACAAATTAGAAAAGAGTTATCTAATCAACAAAAGCAAATGAACGTTGACAATATCAATAGTATCTTCTACGCCACGAGCAAGAATAAGTGGGAAAAAATAATGCGTGGCAGTTGGGCTACCATATTCGAAGAGATTTATACAGAGAAAAAAGATGGTAGCTATGATAGTTGGCGACAAATGGTTGATGAGTTAATGGAGCAAGATAAAGAATTTCAAACAACGGCTGAAGATTGTCATCGTTTTGTATTAAACAAGCCACTAGAAAAAGAGTACAAAATGGCGGAAAGCATTATGAATGATTTGAGCAAGTAAAATAAAAAATGAGTTATTGTAGTATATTACATCACTAAAAAAGGGCTCCATATAAACTTGGTCCTTAAGAGGCATTAAGATTAATTAATGCCTAGTAGAAACATTTTACAGAAACAAAATCGTAAATTTAGTAGAGATACAAAATACAGAGAGAAATCAGTCTCTCTTATTGACAATCTATTCTTTGAGAATTGCATACTATTATATAATAATATTAACACTGTAAAATTATGAGTAATACTGTAAAACTACTAGGTGATAAGGCTGAATTCTACCTTAATCACAAATGCCAAACAATTGACAAATCGATGCTTCATGTTCCTGAATCGGGATTTATTGACAAGTTATGGATAAACACAGATAGGAATATCCAAACACTCAACAATTTACAGAGATTATATGGACATGGACGTTTAGCAAACACTGGCTACATTTCCATACTCCCTGTAGATCAAGGCATTGAGCATACAGCAGGAGCTTCCTTTGCACCAAACCCAGAGTACTTTGATCCCGAGAATATCATAAAGTTAGCAATGGAAGGAGGCTGTAATGGTGTGGCTACAACAGCTGGTGTATTGGCTTCTGTAGCACGAAAATATTCACATAAAATTCCTTTTGTAGTTAAAATCAATCACAACGAGCTACTAACCTACCCTACAACTTATGACCAAATACTATTTGGTACAGTGAAAGAGGCATGGAACATGGGAGCGGCTGCAATAGGGGCAACCATCTACTTTGGTTCTCCCGAAAGTGATAAACAAATTGTGGAAATAGCTAAAATATTTGAGTATGCACATGAGTTGGGAATGGCTACAATTTTATGGTGCTATCTGCGCAATGAAGACTTTGTGAAAGACAAAGTCGATTATCATGATGCAGCAGATCTTACTGGGCAAGCAAATCATATTGGAGTAACAATCAAGGCTGATATTATAAAGCAAAAATTGCCTACAAAAAACGGAGGGTTTAAGGCTATCAAATTTAGTAAATATGACGAAAAAATGTATACCCAACTAGCATCTGATCACCCCATCGACCTCTGCCGATATCAAGTAGCCAACTGTTACATGGGACGTATTGGACTCATCAATTCTGGAGGTGCATCAGATGGTGCATCAGATCTGCAAGAAGCTGTAACGACAGCAGTTGTGAACAAAAGAGCAGGTGGATGTGGACTAATTTTAGGAAGAAAGGCTTTCCAACGTCCAATGAAAGAGGGTGTAGATATTATTCATGCAGTACAGGATGTATATCTAGATAAAGACATAACCTTGGCTTAAAAATAGAGCTACAAAAAAAGCAAGATTGAAATTCCAATCTTGCTTTTTTTATTTAACTCAAAGTATATTATTTTACTCAAACGCTCCCATACGAAGCATGTTCACTTCGGTAGCAGTTAGGTAACGCCATTTTCCACGAGGGATATTCTTTTTGGTCAATCCTGAGAAGTAAACTCTATCCAAGCGAATTACTTTATAATTCAATTTTTCGAAGATACGACGAACAATTCTGTTTCGCCCCGAGTGAATTTCTATACCCACCACATTAAGTCTATCTTCAGAGTTATAAGCAATTGAGTCTGCATGGATTTCTCCATCGTCTAGCTCAATACCATCGGCAATGGCTTGCATATCTTCCATCGTCACATCACGATCGAGCGTTACTTGATAGATTTTTTTCTTCTTATATTTAGGATGCATCAATTTAGATGCCAAGTCTCCATCATTGGTCAAGAGAAGAACTCCTGTTGTATTTCTGTCCAAACGACCTACTGGATAGATACGTTCTGTACAAGCATTTTTCACCAAATCCATAACAGTCAATCTGTTTTGAGGATCGTCTGATGTAGTCACGCAGTTTTTAGGTTTGTTAAGAAGCACATATACTTTGCTTTCTATTTCCACCACTTGATCGTGGAAAGTGACCACATCTGCTCTTGTAACTTTTGCTCCCAACTCATTCACTACCTCACCATTCACCTTCACAGCTCCTGCCGTAATATGCGTATCTGCCTCTCTACGAGAACACACACCAGCATTAGCTAGATATTTATTCAAGCGAATAGGAGTTGTAGGATCTACGTTCTCTTTATATTTTACAGGCTTAACTAAGCGCTTTGGTCTATTTTCTTGAGGTCTATCATCAAATCTTGGACGTTGTTGATAACCGCCATCACGCTGTTGATAACCGCCGCTTCTTTGTTGATAACCACCTCCATCACGCTGTTGGTAACCACCACTTCTTTGTTGATAACCTCCAGAGCGCTGTTGATAACCTCCTCGGCTATCATCACGACCTCCACCTTGATAGGGACGACGCTCGCCTCCATCTCGCTGTTGGTAACCACCTTCTCTTGGCTGATAACCGTCACGTTGTTGGTAACCACCCTCTCTAGGTTGATAATTGTCACGCTGTTGATAACCTCCACTTCTTTGTTGATAACCACCACCATCACGTTGTTGATAACCGCCTCTTGATTGGTAATTATCTCGTTGCTGATAACCACCCTCTCTTGGTTGATAGTTATCTCGTTGTTGGTAGCCACCTTCTCTAGGCTGGTAACCACCCGAACGTGGTTGATAACCGCCACGATTATCATCACGTCCCCCACTTTGGTAGGGACGACGTTCGCCACCTCCATAATCACCTCTAGGCTCAGATTGTCTCATTCCACGATCAGCGTCAGAACTTCTGTAAGGGGTTTTAGGTCTTTCTCCCTGTACGTCTCCAACTCTTACTCTTTTACGTTTTTTGGGCTCGTCTCCACCCTCAGCGCTATCTTGTCTATTATCTTTATCTTCTAACATTTCTTTAATGTCTTTATTGTTGTTTCAATTCTTTATTAGCCTCTCGGCTATTTTTATACAACACCTGTATATGTGTGTGGTGTTATTTTTCTTAATTCTTCTTTAACAGACTCACTAACATTTAGTTCATTGATAAAGTTAGCGATAGATTGCTCTGTTATGGCTTCATTGGTTCTGGTCAATTCTTTCAGAGCTTCGTAAGGTTTTGGATATCCCTCACGACGCAATATCGTTTGAATACCTTCTGCCACAACCGCCCAACAATCGTCCAAGTCGGCATATAAAGCGTCTTTATTAAGTAATAACTTATCTAATCCTTTTAGTGTACTTTCTAAAGCTATAACAATATGCCCTAATGGCACTCCAATGTTTCTTAATACCGTAGAGTCGGTCAAATCGCGCTGCAATCTAGATATTGGCAACTTAGCTGCCAAGTGCTCCAAAATAGCGGTTGCTATACCTAAGTTTCCTTCAGCATTTTCAAAATCAATAGGATTCACTTTGTGAGGCATAGCCGACGATCCAATTTCTCCTTCTTTGATTTTTTGCTTAAAGTACTCCATAGAGATATATTGCCACATATCCCTATTTAGATCTATCATTATAGTATCCAAACGTTTGAGAGCATCAAATATTGCAGCCAAACTATCATAATTTGCAATTTGAGTAGTCCATTCTTCACGTACTAGTCCTAGTTTTTCGTAAACAAACTTATTACCAAATGCTTTCCAATCAAACTCTGGATAAGCAACAGCATGCGCATTGTAATTCCCTGTTGCTCCTCCAAATTTGGCAGTAGCAGGAATTGATTTTAATACCTCAAATTGTTTTTCGAGACGAGCAGCAAACACCATGATTTCTTTACCCAAACGAGTTGGAGAAGCTGGTTGCCCATGAGTTTTAGCAAGCATAGGCACATCCATCCAATCTTTCGCCATAGCTGTCAGCTTGTCTATTAGTTTCTGCATCAAAGGAGCATAAACATTAGCAATTGCATCCTTCAACGATAGAGGAATAGATGTGTTATTGATATCTTGAGATGTTAGTCCAAAGTGAATAAACTCCTTAAACTCTTCTAGTCCCAAAACATCAAATTTTTCTTTGATAAAGTATTCCACAGCTTTTACGTCGTGGTTTGTTACCTTCTCAATGTCTTTGATTTTTTGAGCATCTTCTTCCGAAAAGTTCTTTACAATGTCTTGTAACTTTGGGAAAACTGCCTTATCCACACCCTTAAGCTGTGGTATGGGTAATTCACAGAGTGCAATGAAGTACTCTATTTCTACGTGTACACGGTATTTAATGAGTGCGTATTCAGAAAAGTAATGTCCTAGTTCCTTTGTACGTCCTCTATATCTTCCATCTATTGGAGATATTGCGGTTAGTAAACTGAGTTCCATTTCTACTGGTCTTTAGAAATTTTATTATGTTTCGTTTTTTATTGTTCGATATCACTATCTACTTCGGGCTGCAAAGATACAATAATTTCTATCTTATATCCACCATATGCCACTACTTTACCATCTATTTATGACATCTATTATATAAGATAGTTCTTCATTTGTCATACTAGGGAATATTGGCAAGCTAAGCAATTCATTCTGTAGCCGTTCCGAGATTGGTAGTTTTAAATGTTTATATTCTTTATAAGCTCCTTGATTATGTATCGCCTTAGGATAATGTATCTGTGTAGCAATGCCCCATTGGGAAAGATGTCTTTGTAAGCTATCTCGCTCTTTGCATCTGATTGCGTACACATGGAACACATGCGCCTGCAAATTGTTCACCTTGGGAGTTGTTATTTTAGTATTTATTATGTTTTTGCAATAGACTTCTGCTATCTCTCTTCTTTGGTTATTTTGTTCGTCTAGGTGTTTCAATTTCTGTGTCAGCACAGCTGCTTGGATATCATCTAATCTTGAGTTCAATCCTTTGATTGTGTGTTCATATTTTATTTCGGAACCATAATTGGCTAAACTTTCAATCATCTTTGCCAATTGCTCATCATCTGTAGTGACAGCCCCAGCATCGCCCAGAGCTCCTAAATTTTTCACAGGATAAAAGCTAAATGCAGCAGCATCACCTAACGAACCTACTTTTTTCTCACCATATACTGCTCCATGTGCTTGTGCAGCATCTTCTATCAACTTCAAGTTATATTGATCAGCAATTCCTCTCAATGCTGTCATATCACTAACCTGCCCGAAGAGGTGAACTGTCAAAATCGCTTTTGTCCGTTCTGTTATTTTCTCTTCAATCGTTGAAGAATCTATATTATAGGTGTCAATATCACAATCTACCAGAACAGGAACTAATCCACATTGCGATACTGCAAGAGCTGATGCTATAAACGAATTGGCAGGCAAAATAACCTCATCGCCTACTTTCATTGCGCCCATTTCTATATAAGCAAGCAATATCAGACGAATGGCATCCAAACCATTCCCTACCCCGACGCAATATTTTGTTCCACAATAGCGAGCATAACTTCCTTCAAAGTTTGCTTTCTCCTTTCCTAGAATATACCACCCCGATTGAATCACATGTTCTACAGCAGCCTGTATCTCATTTTGATAGGGTCTCTGTTCACGCTGCAAGTCTAGAAAAGGTATTTTCATGTTTATATTTTAATCATGGATTAAAATCAGGCTATTGAAGTTACAAAATATATTTGTTAATTCCTCTATATCAATAGATTTATTTGAAACCTAGCATCACTTTGGCATTCTGTTTGGCAGCATCCGTTACAGTTGCACCACTTAGCATCCCTGCTATTTCATCTAAACGTTGCTCATCTGTCAGACGTATTAGATTAGTTGTAGTACGCTCCTTACTGTCTTGCTTATACACCTTGTAGTGCGCCTTTCCTTTGGCTGCAATTTGAGGAAGGTGAGTGATAGCAAGCACTTGCATATTTTGTCCAAACTCTTGCATTATCATCCCCATCTTATCAGCTATTTCGCCCGAAACTCCAGTATCTACCTCATCAAAGATGATGGATGGAAGCGCTGTAGCTCCAGCAATCATCGATTTGAGACAAAGCATAAATCGAGAGATTTCTCCTCCCGAAGCCACTTGTGCAACGGGCTGCAAAGGCATACTCTTATTTGCCGAAAAGAGAAATTCTAAGTTGTCGGCTCCAGTAATATCTAATTCTTTCTTTGCTTTTATTTCGCATTCAAAACGCACATTTGGCATTCCCAAGATAGATATCTTTTCTATCAATTTTTTCTCTATCGTTTTAGTAGCCTCTTTGCGCTGCTTGGTTAGTTTTGCAGCAGTAGCAGACACTTGTTTCTTTTGCTCCTCTAGTTCTTTTTCTGTCTTTTGCAAAAATTCATCTGACGAATCAATACGACTCAGTTTTTCATCTAAGTCTTTTTGCAATGCCAAAAGTTCCGTGATGGTTTCTAGCTTATGACGAGCTTGCAAAGTATAAATCAAATCCAATCGTTCTTGCACAAATGCGAGTCTATCTGGATCAAACTCCACATCTTCTGCCAAGCGCTCCATATCAGCACTCATGTCTTTGAGGTCGATGTAAGAAGTTTGTAATCGCTCTGCAATTTCTTGTGCTTGATGATAGACTTTAGTCAAGCCTTGGGCTGTGCTCAAACTATCTTTTAAGGACGGTACAATTCCTGTTTCATCACTTGATAGAAGAAGATGTATTTTATACAAGCCAGTCTTAATGTCCTCTGCATGATTGAGCGTTGAAAGTTCGTCTTCCAACTCTTCTTGTTCGCCCTCTGCCAAATGAGCCTCTGCTAAAGCATTATGTTGGAAACGGAAAAACTCCTCCTCTTCCTTGCTTTTGGCTAAGTCCTCCTTGAGTTGAGCCAACTCTTGTTCTTTCTTTTTATAGGCTTTAAACTCTTTGGTATATTCGCTCAAGAGTTTTTTATTACCCGCCATAATGTCCACCACCTGCATCTGAAAGTGATTGTCAGACAACAAAAGGTTTTCATGCTGCGAGTGTATATCAATCAATTGCTCACCAAGAGCCTTCAAGTCATTGAGTCCAGCTGGCGAATCATTTATAAATGCTCTAGATTTGCCTGCTCCTAGAATTTCTCGTCTCAGAATATAGCTTTCGGCATCATACTCTATATCATTTTCTTCGCAAAACTCTTTGAGGTCATATGCCGAAACATCAAACACACCTTCGATAATACACTTATCTTCGCCTTGTTTTATAGCCTTCATGTCGGCTCTCTGTCCCAAAATGAGACCTAGAGCTCCCAGAATAATAGATTTACCCGCACCTGTTTCACCAGTAATAACAGAAAATCCCGACTCAAAATCTATTTCGAGACTATCTATTAGTGCATAATTTTTTATATAGAGTGATTTTAGCATTTCCTATTCTTTCTTTGTTGTAGCAAATATAGTCAATCATTTATTAAAATTGACATCGAAAACTACGATTTCCGAAACCGTACCTATTCTAAATTGTGGACCTGCAAGCCCCAAACCCGATGATACATAAACATGAGAATCGTCAATTTGTTTATAACCATAGGCGAGTTCCCAAATAAAGTGAACGAGTATATTATTGGGAAAAAGCTGTCCATTATGCGTATGTCCATAAAAGGCTAAATCTGCCCCATGTTTAGAAGCC
>JASLEN010000105.1 GCA_030151105.1 Dysgonomonas sp. | reverse complement strand
AGAAATTTTTCCCTCTAGTTAAGGTTGATAGAATAAATGGTCGTCATCCAGAAGAAGCTCGTGATAGAGTTCCGTTCGATCACTTGAAACCTCTTTTCCCTGATGAGAAATTCTATTTAACAAAAGGGCATGGAGATAATCTATCTAGTCGTGTTGTTGATCTTTTTGCTCCTATTGGAAAAGGACAACGTGCGTTGATTGTTGCTCCTCCAAAAACAGGTAAGACTACCCTACTCAAAGATATTGCAAATGCAATTGCAGAAAATCATCCTGAAGCATATCTTATTATGCTACTTATAGATGAGCGTCCTGAGGAAGTTACAGATATGGAGCGTAGTGTGAATGCGGAAGTAATAGCATCTACATTTGATGAACCAGCTGAACGACATGTTAAAATTGCAGATATTGTACTGAATAAAGCTCGTCGTATGGTTGAATGTGGACATGATGTGGTGATTTTCTTAGATTCTATCACTCGTCTTGCTCGTGCTTACAATACTGTACAGCCTGCATCAGGAAAAGTTCTGACAGGAGGTGTGGATGCTAATGCGTTGCAAAGACCAAAGCGTTTCTTTGGAGCTGCTCGTAATATCGAAAATGGAGGTTCATTAACAATTATTGCAACGGCATTGACTGAAACAGGTTCCAGAATGGACGAAGTAATCTTCGAAGAGTTTAAAGGAACAGGAAATATGGAACTTCAGCTCGATCGTAAATTGTCTAATAAACGTGTATTCCCAGCTGTCGATATTATATCGTCAAGTACACGTAGAGATGATCTATTGTTGGATGAGGATGTGTTGTCTCGTATGTGGATACTTCGTAATTTCCTTTCAGACATGAATTCTGTAGAAGCTATGCAATTCTTAGAGTCTAGATTGCGAAATACAAAAAACAACGAAGAGTTTTTGATTTCAATGAATGACGGAAGATAAGTCATTGATACAATAATATAAGAAAAGAGAGCGAAGAAATTATTTCTTCGCTCTCTTTGTTTTTTATAGTGGGGCTTACTCCCCTACTATACTTATCTGTAATATTTTTTTAGTATCTTCTGTTACTTTAAATCTGTCATCTGGTCTATGTCCTACAATTGCAATGATATTGTCTTCTGAGCATAGTAGCCAAGTATTTTCTTTATCTATCAGACTGAATTTATTATCTGTAAAGAAATCACTTAGTTTCTTTTTACCTTTCATTCCGATAGGTATAAACCAGTCTCCGTTTCTCCAAGTACGTAAGGTTAGAGGAAACTTGATCTTCTCATAATCAATGGATAATATTTTGGCTGATTTTATTAATTTATAATTACCATCTTTGTCAAAGATATTGATTTCTAATTTAATAGGAGTTTCAATAGTTTTATCATCCTCACTGATTGTATAACTTAGTTTTTTTTTTCAATCACTTTTTCTTCTAGTAGAAGGTTGTCTCTGTCTTTGACTAAGGTATAAGTTTCCGAATAAAATACTTTTCCTGATTGTGCATCCAAAGCATCATAAACATCATCTATTGTGGCAGAATTGAAGCCATAGCTAGATAATATTTCAAACAATACAGCAGCAGGTTCGGTAGTTTGCTTTAGTTTAGTGATGTCAATTTTATTATCTGCAAGAACAGTTTTTTTAGCTTCGTCAATATAGTTGAAATATATGTTTTCTACTTGTTTAAGAAAAGTCATAGTTTTGAAAATAGACTGTTTTGCTGATGGATTTATTCTTTCCATATAAGGCATAATATCTAAACGCACAATATTACGAGTGTAGATGCTCTCGCTATTTGTACTATCTTCTACATGTCCTAACCCTGTTTCATGCATGTATTCATCAACATCAGCTCTAGTAACACACAAGAAAGGGCGAATAATATATCCTACACGAGGCTCAATGCCTGTTAGACCTTTGATTCCCGTTCCTCTAATCATATTCATGATCACAGTTTCTACAGAGTCATCCCTATGATGCGCTACGGCGATGGCTTCTGCTTTATGTTTTTGGCGAAGCTCTTCAAACCACTTGTAACGTAACTCTCTAGCAGCCATTTCTATCGAAAGAGAATACTGTGCAGCATGTTTTATAGTATCAAAGTGAATTGAGTCGTAGATGAGACCACGTTCTTTACACATGTTTTTTACAAATTCTTCATCACGTACTGATTCATCTTCACGTAGATGGAAGTTACAATGTGCCACTATCACTTTGTGTCCTGCGTTGTGCAAAACATTTAGGAGTGCTATAGAATCAGCACCACCACTCACACCTAATACGACTTTACTGTTTTTTTTCAGTAACCTCTCTTCTTCTATAAACTTTTCTACTTTAGATTGCATAATCTCAATTTGATATTTACCTTATATACAAAAATAGCATTTATTTGTAAGAAGTATATAGTTATATTCATAATATAAGTAAAAAGTAGAAGACTCTATTTTCTTTTGATTTATTATGCATTTGACTGCTGACCTAATGATTTATGTACTAGTTTCTTATTATGAACCTCTTTCTTTCGGCTGAATTTATGCTGTCAATTATTTTGTTACTATAGATTATATGTCTATATTTGCACTCGCATTTGGGAGATTGCCTATCTCTTATAAATTTGGTTCCTTGGCCGAGTGGTTAGGCAACGGTCTGCAAAACCGTGTACGGCGGTTCAAATCCGCCAGGAACCTCCATGTGTCAGAAAGTCAGTTAATTATTTAGCTGACTTTCTCTTTTTTAGGCACTTACGAATTCCTTCCTGCTAGAAAGTCATGAATATTACAGCTCGGTGGTCAAAAAATAGCCTGCTTTTAGACCGCTTTTCAACTATTAAAATTGAAATTCATGATAAATATTAAGACATATTTGAGAATACATTCAAGCAATTCTACAAGTGGAGTTGTTTGGGTAAGTTTTTACATCAAAGGACAAAAGATTAACTTTTCCACTAAAGTCTCTTGCCAAATCAAACATTGGAATGAGAAGAGTAAATCCATATCATTAAAAGAGGATAATGCTAAAGATAAGAACCTTGTAGTAGAAAGTGTTTTGGCGAGAATTAATGACGTTGTAGTTAAATTTAGACTTAGAGATAAGCAAATGACACGTGATTCTTTCTTGAGAGCCTACAATCGCCCTAGCGATTATGACACTTTCCATGCGTTTTATAAAGACTATGAAAAAAAACATAGTTATAAGATAGAGGGAACAACCTGGCAATCCGAGAGAGTGGTAATGGGTAAATTGCAAGAATTTAATCCGTATTTACACTTTGATGATATAGATCCTCATTGGTTAGATTCGTATTACTCATATCTTCGAAAAGATTTAAAAAATAACGAGAACACTGCTTACAAGAATATGTCAACTATTCGTAAATATGTGAATGCAGCTTTTAAAGCTGGTTATTTTGACGAAAACCCTTTTGCAGATTGGAGAATTAAGCGAGGGAAATCGAGCTATATGTACTTGAAGGAAGAGGAGCTTACTCAATTTATTAAATACTATCAGAGCGGTGAATGCCCTGCAAAACACTATGCTACATTAGAGTTTTTCTTGTTTATGTGCTTTTCATCTCTTCATGTGAGTGATGCTCGCAAC
>JASLEN010000092.1 GCA_030151105.1 Dysgonomonas sp. | reverse complement strand
ATAGAAAAAGAGGTAGGGACAGATATAGTTGAGAGAAAATTCAAAAAAATAAAACAAGGTGACAAAATCTTTGGATAAAATCACCATCTTATAAGATAGCAAGATGAATAAAATAAACGATATCAAAAAAGTACTAGTTCTTGGTTCTGGAGCTTTAAAAATTGGAGAAGCAGGAGAGTTTGACTACTCTGGTTCGCAAGCACTAAAAGCCCTTAAGGAAGAAGGAATCGAAACAGTACTCATCAATCCCAACATTGCAACAGTACAGACATCAGAAGGTAGTGCAGACAAAATTTACTTCCTGCCTATTACTCCTTACTTTGTAGAAAAAGTTGTACAAAAAGAAAAACCTCAAGGAATACTTCTTGCTTTTGGTGGACAAACAGCTCTAAACTGTGGTGTTCAACTCTATGAGCAAGGAATTCTTGAAAAATATAATCTTCAAGTTCTAGGAACTCCTGTACAAGCCATTATGGACACAGAGGACAGAGAACTTTTCGTTAAAAAACTTGACGAAATAGATGTAAAAACAATCAAAAGTGTTGCAGTTGGCAGCATAGAAGATGCTGTTAAAGCAGCAGCAGATCTAGGTTACCCTATTATTGTGCGTGCAGCATATGCACTAGGAGGACTAGGATCAGGTTTTTGCGACAATGAGGAAGAACTACGTGCACTAGCCGAAAAAGCTCTCAACTATTCCTCTCAGCTTCTTGTTGAGAAATCTCTAAAAGGGTGGAAGGAAGTAGAATACGAAGTTGTCAGAGATAAATATGGCAACTGTATGACTGTTTGTAATATGGAAAACTTCGACCCTCTTGGTATCCATACAGGAGAGAGTATCGTGGTTGCACCATGTCAAACACTAACTAATTCGGAAGTTCACAAACTTCGTGAACTGGCTCTACGCATCGTAAAACATATTGGTATAGTAGGGGAGTGTAACGTTCAATACGCTTTCGACCCAGAGTCTGAAGATTATAGAGTAATTGAGGTAAATGCTCGTCTGAGCCGTTCATCAGCTCTAGCATCTAAAGCAACAGGTTATCCTCTAGCATTTGTAGCTGCAAAATTAGGATTAGGATACGGATTATTCGAACTTAAAAACTCAGTTACTAAATCGACATCAGCATTCTTCGAACCTGCACTAGACTATCTTGTTGTAAAAATTCCTCGTTGGGATTTAGGAAAATTCCACGGAGTATCCAAAGAGATTGGCTCTAGCATGAAGTCTGTTGGAGAAATCATGGCTATTGGTCGCAATTTTGAAGAAGCCATCCAAAAAGGTCTTCGTATGATCAATATCGGGATGCACGGATTTACGGCTAATAAACCTCTCGAAGTTGACGATCTTGATTATGCATTAAGTAATCCTACAGATAAACGTATTTTCTGCATAGAACAAGCATTCCAAAAAGGATATACAATTGAACAAATTCACAATCTCACAAAGATTGACAACTGGTTCTTGCAACGTTTGCACTATATTTTCAAATGTGGAAAAGATATTGAAAAATCAAATACAATTCAAGCACTACCTCTAGACCTACTACGTTCTGCAAAACAAATGGGATTCTCAGATTTCCAGATTGCGAAGCTAGTAAGTAAAGATGATAGAGCTGATATCATCGCTCTAGAAGTAAGAAAACTTCGCAAGTTGAATGGAATTGTTCCTTGTGTGAAACAAATAGACACCCTTGCTGCTGAATACCCAGCACAAACTAACTATTTGTATATTACTTACAATGGACGTCAAAATGATGTTCAGTACAAAGGAGATAAAAAGTCAGTTATCGTCTTGGGCTCTGGCGCATATCGCATTGGTTCATCCGTTGAGTTCGACTGGTGTTCGGTAAATGCTCTGCAAGCTGTCAGAAAAGAAGGATATCGCTCAGTAATGATCAATTACAATCCTGAAACAGTATCTACAGACTACGATATGTGTGACCGCTTATACTTCGACGAGTTGACTTACGAACGTGTAATGGATATCATAGAATTAGAGAATCCTCATGGTGTAATTCTTTCAGTAGGAGGTCAGATTCCGAATAACTTAGCACTTCGCCTAGATGCTGCCAAAGTACACATTCTCGGAACATCTGCTCAAAATATAGACAATGCAGAAGATCGTCACAAATTCTCAAGTATGCTTGACAGAATTGGAGTAGATCAACCACGTTGGAAAGAATTGACTTCGCTCAATAATATCAAAGACTTTATCAAAGAAGTAGGTTATCCTGTACTTATCCGCCCTTCTTATGTTCTTTCGGGAGCAGCAATGAATGTTTGCTCTAATGATGAGGAATTAGAAAACTTCTTAGGACTTGCAGCTGAAGTTTCGCAAAAACATCCAGTAGTGGTGAGCGAATTTATGCAAAACGCCAAAGAAATAGAGATAGATGCAGTAGCCAACAAAGGTGAAGTTATCATGTATGCTATTGGCGAGCACGTAGAGTTTGCGGGAGTTCACTCAGGTGATGCTACAATTCAGTTCCCAGCACAACGTATCTATGTGGAGACAATGCGTCAAGTGAAAAAGATTGCAAACAAAGTAGCCAAAGAGCTTAACATCACAGGTCCTTTCAATATGCAATTCTTAGCTAAAAACAATAGTGTGAAAGTGATAGAATGTAACTTGCGAGCATCACGTTCTGTTCCTTTTGTTTCTAAAGTTCTAAAAATTAACTTTATAGAATTAGCAACAAAAGTAATGCTAGGACTTGAAGTAGAGAAACCAAGCAAAAACGTGTTCGACATTGATTACGTAGGTCTAAAAGCATCTCAGTTCTCGTTCTCACGTTTGCAAAAAGCTGACCCTGTACTTGGAGTAGATATGTCTTCTACAGGTGAAGTTGGATGTATTGGTTCTGACTTCTACGATGCAATGTTGAAATCAATGCTCTCCGTAGGATATAGAATACCGAAGAAAACAGTTCTATTCTCTACTGGTCCAGCACGTTCTAAAGTTGAATTACTAGAATCTGCAAGACTTTTACATCAAAAAGGATATGAAATCTACGCAACAGACGGTTCACAAAAATTCTTAGAAAATAATGGTGTTCCTGCAACTTTGGTTTACTGGCCATCAGATAACAAGCAACCAAATGCGGTAGAGATGATTCACAACAAGCAAATTGATTTGGTTGTCAACATACCAAAGAACTTTAGTTCAAGTGAGTTAAACAATGGGTATAAAATTCGTCGCTCATCTATCGACTTCAATATTCCATTACTAACAAATGCCCGCTTAGCTTCAGCATTTATCCAAGCATTCTGTCATAAAAACATAGAAGATTTGGAGATCAAAGCTTGGCAAGAATATGAATAAATAGCGTACTGCTATAAACTTATAGCAAAAAGCGCCTTTGAGTAATATCTGAGGCGTTTTTATTTTCTTTCCGAATAATAGAGCAAGTATATTTCACTTTCAAGTGATAGTTAATCAAAAATTGTCAAATGTTTTGTGTATTTTTGTTTCTCAATTGATTCAATAAAACAAACATGAAAGTTCTAAAATTTGGCAGTGCATCTATAGCCAATGTAGAGAAAATAAAGTACGTAGCTTCTATAATCACTAAAAATGAGAACAATATAGTAGTCCTTTCTTCTATGAAAGGGACGGCTGAATTATTGACTGAAATCTCTAAATACTTCTACAATAAAAATGTAGAAGGAGCTATAGAAGTAGCTAACAAACTAGAAAAAGCATACAGTAGTCTTATCAATGAGTTATTTTCAGATAAAGAAAATAAAGAAAAGGCGAATACTTATCTTTCTGAAATGCTAGAGTATATTAAGAATTTTGGAGAAGAATTATTCACTCTTTTCGAAGAAAGGGCATTAATGGCTCAAGGAGAGCTGATGAGTTCATTCTTGATTTCTTTGTATTTGAAGGAAATAGGAGTTAAGTCAGAAATACTTCCAGCACTAGACTTCATGAGAATGGATAGAAGTGCTACTCCTGATATGGTATATATTAAAGAGAACATTAGAAAGTATTTACCAGAAGGAAAGAAAAATACGATATACCTTACTCAAGGTTATATCTGTAGAAATTCATACGGTGAAATCGACGATTTACGTAAAGGAGGAAGCGATTATTCAGCAGCAATTATTGGTGCAGCAGTAGAAGCACAAGAAATACAAATATGGGGGGAAAGTGATGTCTTGCTCAATAATGACCCTAAATATGTGAATAATGCATCAATCATCAAGAAATTAAGCTTTGATGAAGCAGCAGAATTAGCTTATTTTGGCTCTAAAATTTTACATCCAACTTGTGTACTTCCTGCAAAACTAGCTGGTATTCCAATTCGTTTGATGAATACACAAAAGCAAGAAGAAGCTGGAACTGTAATTTCTAATGAAACCGAAGCTGGAACTGTGAAAGCAATAGGAGCTAGAGACAATATAACGGCAATAAAAGTAAAATCTGGACGCATGCTATTAGCTCATGGCTTCCTACGTCGTATATTTGAGGTGTTTGAAAAATATCAAACCTCTATTGACATGTTAGCATCTTCTGAAATTGGAATTTCTGTAACAATAGATAATTGCAAAAATCTAGATAAGATACTTGATGAACTCAAACAATATGGAACAGTTAGCACTGATGCTGATATGGTTTTAATCTCTGTAATTGGAGATTTTGTTATGAAAAATGAGAATATAGGTTCCAATATTTTAGATTCTATCAAAATGGTTCCCGTACGTATGGTTTCATATGGAGGTAGTAATCTGAGCTTTTCATTCCTGATTGAGAAAAAAGACAAAGAAAAAACTTTGCAAATTCTAAACGAAAGACTGTTTAACTAATTAGTTGATTTATGATAATAGGAACTTTTCCTGTCGAGAAATTTAAACATATAGAAACTCCTTTCTACTATTATGATATGGAGCTTCTGAAAGCAACTCTAAAGAGTGCAAAAGAGCAATCAAAAAAACATGGATATATTGTCCATTATGCTATTAAGGCAAATGCAAACAAGAAAATTTTAGAGACTATTGCTACTGCTGGTTTTGGAGCCGATTGCGTAAGTGGGAATGAGGTAAAAGCGGCTATTCTAGCAGGTTTTCCTTCATCTAAAATAGTTTTTGCAGGAGTAGGGAAGACTGACAAAGAAATAACTGCCGCATTGGAGATGAATATTTCATGCTTCAACGTTGAGTCTCTACCAGAACTAGAAGTTATCAACGAGATAGCTAAAAAGAAAGGTAAAACAGCTCAAGTAGCGATAAGAATCAACCCTAATGTGGATGCAGAAACGCATGAATATATCACAACAGGTGTAGATGAAAATAAGTTTGGCTTCAATCTTTCTCAGCTTGATGCTGTAGTTGATATACTACCAACTCTTAAGAATATCCAATTGATTGGATTACATTATCATATTGGCTCACAAATAGAGAATCTGAACGTTTACAAGCAATTATGCGAAAAAGCGACAGAGATTCAAAAATATTTTGACGAAAAAGGCATTGAGTTAGAGCATATCAACTTAGGTGGAGGATTAGGTATAAACTATGAGAATCCGCAAGATAATCTTATTCCTGACTTTGAAGCGTATTTTGATATCATTGCAAAAAACTTTAAACCTACAAATAAGAAAATACATTTTGAATTAGGCAGATCTCTAGTGGCTCAAAGTGGGGCATTGATAAGCCGAGTTACTTATGTAAAAGAAGGTACAATCAAGAAGTTTGCAATTGTGGATGCAGGTATGACAGATTTAATTCGTCCAGCACTATATCAAGCAGTTCATCAGATTGAAAATTTAACTTCTGATTTACCATCTCAAAAATACGATATTGTAGGTCCTATATGCGAATCTTCAGATTGTTTTGTAAAAGACTATTCTCTAAATGAGACTAAACGTGGTGATATACTAGCGATACGTTCTGCTGGAGCTTATGGAGAGATAATGGCATCTAGATACAACTTGCGAGAGTTACCTAAATCTTATTTTTCAGATTTACTATAATTGTAGTTTCATTAATAATATCAAAATAATATAGTTGCCTCATCAAACAGAGGTCAATAAAACATTGAAATGCAACAGATTTTAGACTTTTTTTCATTCAATATTGGAGAGATAGTTGGGATAATAGTTTTTATAATTCTATTAATCATTCAATTGTATTTCTATCTAGCATACTATCGTAAACCATATAACGTTGTTAAAGAACAAGAGCTAAATACAACCCCATTACCCAGCAGATGGAAAGTGTCGGTTATCATCTCATCAGAGAATGAGATGATGCGATTGTCTAGAAATCTTCCTATCATTTTAGAACAAGACTATCCAGACTTTGAAGTAATAGTTATAAACAATGGTTCTACCGATGAAACCGATGATTTGATTGAATCTTTGAAGTTAAAGTATAACAATCTATACTGCACCTATATTCCTTACTCTAATGACAAAGATTTTGGACGAAGAAAACTTGCATATACTTTAGGAGCGAAAGCTGCGAAAGGAGATGTTTTAATATTCACAGAACCCCATTCGACACCAACTTCTAAAGACTGGATAACTCTAATGACTAAGGATATAGACAGTAAAACTGAAGTAGTATTAGGAGCATCATACTTTACTGAAGAAAACAGTCTATTTAATAGAATAGCAAGATATGACAACCATATTTTCACGATAGAATATCTCTCTAAAGCACTAGAAGGGAAACCATTTACTGGCGTTTATCGTAACATTGCATTTAAGAAAGATTTATTCTTTGATAACAAAGGCTTTGCTTCACATCTAGCTCTAGAAAATGGAGAGGATGTCTTCATTAATCAGATAGTGAATGGAGAAAATACAATTGCTTGCCTCGACCCAAGATCCTTTACAGAAGCCGATGTTGATAATTACTCTTTGTGGAAAAGGATTAAGAAAAATTTCTCTATAGCAAGAGCTCACTTCAAGGATAAAACTGCTCATACATTTGCATTAGAAACAACTTCACGTTTGTTATTCTATATTACATTTATAGGAGCACTTATCTATTCTATAATTGTGGGTAATTGGGGATTATTGCTGATTTCATTTGTAATATTTCTCATTAGATTTATAACACAAATTGTAATAATCAATAGAGGTACAGAGTGTTTTAAGTCTGGAAAATATTATTCTTCTCTCATTGTAGTAGATATTTTACAACCTCTTTACAACTTTGCATTTAGAACAAGAGGACGCAAAATAAAAGGATTGAAACGAGCATAAGACTAAAGATCAATATATAAGATAAAAGAGTAGAGAATTATAATTCTCTACTCTTTTTTTTAGCCACTAGCCTTTGATAAGGTTTATTGAACTTCTCTTCCCAGATAAGCCACAGAACAAATATCACTCCATCGTAATACAACCAGGTAAATAAATCACGATGGAAAAGCTCAAACCAATCAGTATAGAACCTCCAATAATTCTCTTGAGTATTTTCCCACACAATACCATGCCTCCACTCATTAAAGGTTATAAACCATTCGGGAAAAGGATCTTTTATTATTATAGATATAATAGCCTGTCGCAGAATATTGACAACAACCAATATAAACAAAGACATAGGAATATACCAACGCTTATGTTTCCATGGCCCATAATAAAGGCACATAATGAAGAAAAACATGATAAATTGCTTTAAGCCAATACATCCCCAAATCACATCCACATGTATAGAATTATTAAAAAATAGAGTAATACCTACTCTATTGAAATTCTCATATCCCAACAGATCATGCACAAACCAATAGGTCGTTTGAGCTGTCCATAAACAAGCAGCATCAGTATAGGCTGTAAAATCTTTGTTGAAAACGAGTAAGATACGCTCATTATCACCTTCTCCAAAATCTACTGCTATTTTCCAAATAAAATCAAAAAGAACAAATAGAAAAAGGAAAAGAATAATCCCTTTTATAGGCTCTAAAAAATTAAATAATAAGTCTTTATACTTTTTTATATTTTTCATTTTCACAGTTATCCATCTGAAAATTAATGGGCGAAGATAAGAACTTAACATTTATCATGAAATAAATTCGGACATTTTGTAAATTTTGTCGCAATAGTGATTTATTTTATTTTACTTTGCAATCAGGTTTTTAAACAAGACTAGTAGAAAGAAGTTTAAATTTTTGCTTAGATTTGAAGTCTATACTTAGTATCAAGAAACAAAAGCATTGGTTTATAACTTATGCCTTTTTACAACTTGAAAACAATAATCATAGTTTGAAGTTATAATGTCAAAGACTAAAAAGTACTTATTTGCAGCCTTCATGGCATGTTTTGCGTACTCTACAACAGTAGTAGAGGCTCAAACGACCTCTCCATACAGCCGATATGGCTTAGGTAATTTAAGAGAACAAGCTACAGGACCATCCAAAGGTATGGGTGGAGTAGGGTATGGTTTACATACTTCACAAAGTGCGAACCCGCTGAATCCTGCATCGTATGCTCAAGTGGACTCTTTGACATTTATATTCGATATAGGTGTTAATTACAACAACACTTCATACAAAGAAGGGCTGAATAAAAACTCGAAAGATGGAGGAGGGCTAGATTACATCACAATGTTATTTCCTGTATCTAAAAAATTAGGTGTTAGCTTAGGTATTTTGCCGTTTTCTTCTACTGGATACAAGCATAAAAATACTACAACAAGACAAGACCCAGAAGGTAATGATGTGTCGTACACCACTATTCACAATGGTTCAGGAGGACTGAGTCAAGTATATATTGGTCTGGCTTATAAACTTCCAGTAAACGGGCTATCTGTGGGTACAAATATATCTTACCTATTTGGAAAGCTTAAACATGAAAATATTGTAGCTTCAATTCCTGTAGAATCAACATATCCATACGAACGAACTGTAACCAACGTAAATTCAATGAAGATAGATCTTGGATTACAGTATCAGATTCCTCTAAAAGATCGTAGTTCATTAACACTAGGAGCAGTATATACTCCAAAGTT
The DNA here is from genome assembly GCA_030151105.1 of Dysgonomonas sp. Lineage (GTDB taxonomy): Bacteria > Bacteroidota > Bacteroidia > Bacteroidales > Dysgonomonadaceae > Dysgonomonas. The sequence goes on along the minus strand of JASLEN010000092.1, from coordinate 551 downwards.
TAATGGGCGTGCTAAATTAGTTCGTCAACGAACAAAAGCTCAAGAAACTGAGACAACACACGATTTGACAGTTCCAACAGGGACTCCACATATATTAGGTGCTGGATTTATTTATAACAGAAAGCAAAACCTATTACTTGGAGCTGACGTTACATTCCAGAAATGGGATGGTGTTAAATTCACAAATCTATTGGCTGACAACTTGAATGCTAGTGATCGATTTAACAATAGATGGAAATTTGCTTTAGGAGGGGAGTATAGAATTGCAGAATACTCAAAAAGCTATTTCCATAAAATTAAATTCAGAGGCGGGGTTAACTATAGCAACTCATACGTAAATGTGAACACAAGCAAAGATGCTGCACTTAACGTACCAAAAGGATTTGATGAATATGGAGCAACTATCGGATTTGGACTTCCTTTGAAAGACCGTGAAGATTTAGGAGGAAGAACTTCATATCTTAACATCAACTTTGAATATAAGTATTTGAAGCCTGAGTTGAAGAGTATGGTGAGTGAACGATTCTTTGGTGTATCATTGAATATGAACA
>JASLEN010000089.1 GCA_030151105.1 Dysgonomonas sp. | reverse complement strand
AGAACAAGTTGCTACTCGTGATGAATATCCTTTAGAGAAAGCAAGAGAAACATTAAAAGATGAAACAATTGCTATTATTGGTTATGGTGTACAAGGACCTGGACAAGCGCTAAACCTTAGAGATAACGGATTCAATGTAATCATTGGACAACGTAAAGGTGGTGCTACATGGGAAAAAGCAATTGCTGATGGATGGGTTCCTGGAGAAACACTTTTTGAAATAGAAGAAGCTGCTGAAAAAGGAACAATCATTCAATACCTGCTATCTGATGCAGCACAAATTGAAGTATGGCCTCGTTTGAAACCATATCTAACTAAAGGGAAAGCATTGTACTTCTCTCACGGATTTGGTATCACATACAAAGAAAAAACAGGAATTATTCCTCCTGCTGATGTAGATGTTATCTTGGTAGCTCCTAAAGGATCGGGAACTAGCCTTCGTCGTATGTTCCTAGAGGGACGTGGATTGAACTCTAGTTTCGCTATTTTCCAAGATGCAACAGGAAAAGCAAGAGATCGTGTTATTTCACTAGGTATTGGAGTTGGTTCTGGATACTTGTTCGAAACGGATTTCAAACGTGAAGTATTCTCTGACCTTACAGGTGAACGTGGTACACTAATGGGTGCTATTCAAGGGATACTATTGGCTCAATATGAAGTATTGAGAGAAAATGGTCACTCACCTTCTGAAGCATTTAACGAAACAGTAGAAGAATTGACTCAATCGTTGATGCCACTATTTGCAGAAAATGGAATGGATTGGATGTATGCAAACTGTTCTACGACTGCTCAACGTGGTGCACTAGATTGGATGGGACCTTTCCATGATGCAACAAAACCTGTATTTGCTAAGTTATACAGCGAAGTCGCTAATGGAAATGAGGCTCAACGTTCTATCGATACTAACTCTAAACCAGACTATCGTGAGAAGCTAGAAGAAGAACTAAAAGCTCTTCGTGAAAGTGAAATGTGGAGAACTGGTGCAGTAGTTAGAAAATTGAGACCAGAAAACAACTAATTGCTCTCCGATATAATAATTTAGAAAAGCTAGACTATATTTATAGTCTGGCTTTTTTTATTGTATATACTATTTTAGTTAAGTTTGCATCAAACAAATATAAGAGAATGAGAAGAGTATATTTTTCAAAAAACTATCCTGGAACCACACATGGAGGAACCAAGGGTAAAAGAGATATGGAGAGGATAATGGACGGTATGGGATTCATTAATATTGGTTGCAAACCTACCTTTACTCTCAACAAAGCTTTGGGCTTTTTCTACACTCTTCGAAGTGTTATTGTCGCTTTATTTAACCTGAAGAAAGGTGACAATCTGGTACTACTCTACCCTTTCAAGAAATATTATACAGTTGTTTGCAATGTTGCACACTGGAAAGGTGCGAATATCATTTCGGTTATTTATGATTTTGGCTACTATAGAAGGAAGCGTTTGACTCGTGCAGAGGAAAAGAAAAAGCTTTCGAAAAATAGTTATTTGCTAGTTGTGAATAAACATATGAAGCAAGAACTTTTGGATCAAGATTATAAAATGCCCATTGGAATATTTCATTTGTGGGATGTACTTTCAGATGCAGATGATGTGAAACCATTGGAAAAAACAAAAATATCAAAGCCCATTGAGGTTATTTATGCAGGTTATTTGAAACCTACTGTTCATGATTTTATGTTCGAGTTAGACAAGAAGTGTCTTCCTCAAAATTATAAATATACAATCTATGGGTCTCGATTTGATGATAATCAAATATCTAATAAAGAGGCTATAGAAGGTGTAGGATTTGTTCCAACTGATGAAATAATTAAAACCAATACAGGCGATTGGGGATTAGTGTGGTATGGAAACTCTATTGATGAGATAGACGGACCTTATGGAGAGTATTTAAAACTGACTACATCACACAAGCCATGTATGTATATGAGATGCCATATCCCTGTTATTTCGTGGTCGCAAGCTGCATTCTCTGATTTTGTAAGAGAAAATAATATTGGAATCTGTATTGACTCGTTAGAAGAATTGGATGAAATTTTACCATCTATATCGGAGGAGGACTACATGACCATGAAAAAGAATACTATTGCAGTGAGTCAGAAACTTGAAAGTGGCTATTATTTTAGCCAAGCTTATCTAGAAGCGGAAGAAATATTGAAAAAATCATAAGAACAATATAACATATTACAAAACTATAATTTACCATTTATGAAAAAGTTAGGATTAAGATTAGCTATATTATTAGGCTTTGCCATAGCTTTGCCAGCATGTTCGGGCTGTGTCAAAGATATTTCGAAGAAAGCAACTGAATTAAGTATTGATGCTTTAGAAGGAGTTGTTGAGGCTGTTGATGAGCATGGGGAGCGCATTGGCGAAAAAACGACTAATGCTGCAGGGAAACTAATTGTAGGTGTAGGACGTAGCTTGAATAGTCAATTGGAGGCACATGCAGAGGATGTGGGTGCAGCTGTTGGTAAAACTACTGTGAAGACTTTAGATGGACTGGTTGATGGACTAGATAAAGAAATGAAAACCTACTACGATGACCTTTCTTATAAGGAAATTTCCACTTCAGGTATAACATTGACCTTTTTAGGGAAGCATAAAAAATATCCAGTCATAGACTCTTATTTCACAATACTTGAAGATGGAGATTATTCTGCAAAGTATGATTTCTTTGACAGCAAAGATCAATTGATCTTTAGCAAAACTGTTGAAATAAATAGTGCCTTGTTGGATGGTAAGACTAGAAAACATACTCTTGTTAGCTTTGCTTTGGATAGCAATGAAGAGTCTAGTTTAAAACAAGTCAAAGAAATTAAAGTAGCAATCACAAAATAAAAGTTCGTCTTTTAATTATAATGTATTGTCTAGCAATATGCATTGTATTCAAATAATTTATTACTACCTTTGCAGCTCGCTAATAACAATTATGTACTAATTAAAATTAACAACAAAAATGGCAACAAAAATCCGTTTACAAAGAAGAGGTCGTAAAGGCTACCCTTTCTACCACATCGTTATCGCAGACAGTAGAGCACCACGTGATGGTAAATTTATTGAGAAAATAGGAACATACAACCCTAACGTTGATCCTATTGCATTGGATGTTAACATGGAAAGAGCTTTGTATTGGTTAGGAGTTGGTGCACAACCAACAGACACTGCTCGCAACCTTTTGTCAGAAAAAGGAGTAATGTTGAAAAAACACTTACTAGGTGGTGTTGCTAAAGGTGCATTCTCTGAAGCAGATGCTGAAAAGAAATTTGAGGCTTGGGTATCAGAGAGAGAAAGCAGCAAAAATGCAGTGGTAAGCAAAAAAGATGCAGCAGCTCAGGCAGCAGCAAAAGCTCGTCACGATGCAGAAGTAGCAGCTAACAAAGCTAAAGCAGAAGCTGTAGCACAAAAACTAGCGGAAGCTAAAGTTGTAGAAGCAGAGGCTGCAGCAGAAGAAACTGTTGAAGAGCCACAAGCTGAAGCACCAGCAGAAGAAAAAGCAGCTGAATAATTTATTCTATAAATTTATAAACAGCACAAAATGAGCTTCCTATTTAGGAGGCTCATTTTTTATTGAATAAAGTAGAATTTATTTCTTCTAAATGTTTGGAAGAACGATATTATTGCATATCTTTGCATCGCAATTGAAACAATTGACAAATGGTGATTGTAGCTCAGTTGGTTAGAGCGTCGGATTGTGGTTCCGAAGGTCGTGGGTTCGAAACCCATCATTCACCCTCCACACATAAGCACCTTTCAGAAAAGGTGCTTTTTTATTTCTCCATAGAGACTTCGTCTTTTTATTAAAGCATTTTCAGTGCTTAATTTTTCCAATTCTTAAAACCAAGTTTTGAATATAGAAAATCTATATTCCCATTATTTCGTATTCATTTTTTTAATTATGATTATAAAAGAAAATTATTACATTCTCACTGGTGGACCAGGTGTGGGTAAGACAACACTAATAAATGAATTATCTGATAGAAATTATAAGTGTGTACCAGAAGTGGCTCGTCAGATTATTCAAGAAGAGCTTGTTGATGCTGGAGATGCTTTGCCATGGGCAAATGTGAAGGCGTATTCTCGGAAGATGTTAGAGTGCTCTATTTTGGATTATGCTAAAAATAATGAAGTCTCTGAAAATCTATTTTTTGATAGAGGGATTCCTGATACTCTGGGATTTGAGATTTTGATGAAGTTCAGCTACAATAAATTTTTAGAGGAAATATGTATGAAGATGCGTTACAACAGACGAATTTTTCTATTGCCTCCTTGGCGAGAGATTTATGAGAATGATAATGAGCGTAAGCAGAATTTTGAAGAAGCTCTAAGAACTCATGATGCAATGAAGGTTGTGTATGATAAACTCGGATATCAGATTGTTGAAGTTCCATTGATGAGTGTCGATAAAAGGGCTGATTTTATTTTAGACTGTCTCAATCTGTGACATCCCACTTTTGGTTGATACAAAGTCTTTGATTATATTTAAACTTGCAAACTTTTAAAAAAATAGAAATTACAATTAAAAAAGATAGATATGAATTTGAAAAATTATGTGATTACGATTCTTTTGGGGTCTTTGGTGATGTTTTCTTCATGTGCTGATAAAAAATACTACGATGTTTATGAAGGTGATACGATCATCAATGGTGGAAATGCAAATATGCAAACCCATTATGAAAAGATAGGAG
>JASLEN010000053.1 GCA_030151105.1 Dysgonomonas sp. | reverse complement strand
GAAATAATTGCATTTGTAAATTGAAACATACTTGTAAGTGAATTTATAAATTTATTATTTCTAATCACAACATTGCGACAAGCTCCAGTTTCGAACCATCCATTACAATCGCCACACAATAGAATCGCCGTACCTGAGGTGTGGTCGAAAATGTTATTTTCTACAAGAGTCGGTTTAGGTGTGCTAAACAATGCCCCGCGTGCACGATTGTTTCTAATGGTATTATTGGCAAAGAGAACTTCAGGGGTCCACTCAAGATTTTCTATTCCAAAGCCATTATTTTCGTCTATGCTTTTATCAAGAGGACTGTTGAAGGCTATTTCAAATTCTTTAGCCCCATGAGCGCTAGGTTTGTCTATTGCACGAATGCTAACTATTTGATTTTTGTCTCCTATAAGCTCCATTGTATTGGATTGTACAAATTGTACAGAATCTCCTACGTAGCCCCACTCAAAACCATAGCTTTGGCTATGCATGTATCGGGCTCTAAGGGTATTGTCATCAACTCGTTTAGTTACTTTTAGATATGTGCCATGCACATTGATAGCATCATCCATCATTCCTTCATACAATCCATTGATAGATGTTATTTTACCTTTACATCCTGAAAAATGTGTAGCATCTGCCTGAGCCGTAAAGTAGCGTGGATCATCACTTCCTCGCAAACATACCGAGAAGCCATCAAGCGTAATATCTTCTGACATTTGAGCCAATAAACCCATCCCTTCGGCATAATGCACCTTGATATTCTCTAAATGGGTATTTACATTATATGATAAGAAAACACCAGGAGTAGGGCGATTGTAACTGCGCATTGCAATTACAGTACCTGCTATGAGACGAGGATTTTTCCAATTATATGATTTGATTATGCGAGGAGCTATTTCCTCTACTTTTTTAACTCCTAACCCAATATCGCTAGTGCGATAGACTAATCTTTTGGTTTCTTCTTCAAATGCTATTCCCCATTGAGGAGTGTGTGACCATCCCTTGCCTTTGGCTACAAAAACACTATCTTGTATTTCGTAAGACACCCAAGGTGCAACTTCAAATGTGATGCTGTTTTTTAATGTATCATTCTCTAATACTTTGACTTGGCTTATATGTAGATTTTCGAAATCTATACTTAAGTTTTTCAAGCTAAAGTTTGTGCTGTTGATGATAGATATTGGCAACATGCGTCCATGGAAAATAAGTTCAGCTCCTTGTCCATCAAAAGTCACATCTTGCATATTTTCGAATGCTAGCCCTACAAGTTTAGGATTGTCTTGGTCGTGATTCGAAATATAGTACTCTTTGCGTAATGCCTCTTCTGGATGAAAGTCATAGCGTCCTGGTTCTAGTATAATATTTAGAGGACTATTATTTCCCTGATGTTCTTTTTTGATAGCCTCCAAAGCTGATGCAAATAGAGGTGCACAGTCTTCGGTGCTATTAGGCTTCAGCCCATAATCAGATAAATTATAGATTTTGTTTTTACAAGAAGAGAATAAAATCAATGTGAGTAAACATAAACTCAGTACTGTTTTGTTTTTCATATATTTATTTGTTAGTAAGAAGAGTATTAAACTTTGATGCAGGTATTTACGTCTTATTCCTCAATTTATCATAGATAATAGAATAAGTAGAGGAAGATAGTCCTTTAGTTCTTTTTGTAATAACTCTAATGTCCTTTTTTTGTATCTATAGATTGTTTTATCACTTAGTTTCATCATCTCAGCAATTTCGATCTGACTTTTTCCTTCAAAGAAACTTAGGATAAAAACATCTTTATACTCTTTGGGCAATTCTTCCAGTTTGTCATAAAGAAGCTTATATAACTCATCCAAAGTATAAATAGTTTCTGGAGAGGTGCTGTATTGGGTAGGGCGTTCTAGCTGAAGTTGTTCATATTTGCGCTCATGTTCTAAGTGCCTAAAGTGGTTGAAAACTGCATTCTTAACAGATGTCTTTATATAAGCCACTATAGTTTCGGACTCAAAGTCTAATTCCCCTTTCTTTTCCCACAAGCCTGTAAATACTTCCGATACTATATTTTTACACGTGTCAATATCTTCTATATACCTTTTTGCAAAAAGACAAAAAGGTGCATAATACTTCTGAAAAAGGAGCTCAATCTCTTTTTCTTTTTTTGATATCGAAGAATACGCATTTAACATAGAGAGACTAAAATATTTGAGATGGTAGCGAAGATAATATAAAAAAGATTAAAAATAGCTGTCCGCTTTTTCAATCTCAATTGTACTATATATAGATGCTCGCATTATGAGGTCGCTAATACAATGAAAAAGGAATTATTATTAAAATATAGCAAGGGAGAATGTTCCCCTTCTGAAATTGTAGAGGTAGAGTTACTTATACAATCATCTGCTGATGCTAAGAAACGAGTAAATCAGTATAAAGCATTATTGGAAATAAGGGATGACATAAGCTTGATGGAATCAATAGATTGTCAGCAAGCGTTGGCTCAAATAAAAGTAAAAGCGAAACAAGAAAAGCGTCAAATGTTTGTCCACGCTATGACTAAGATTGCTGCTGTGTTGCTACTCCCAGTACTACTTAGCTCTCTAATTCTAAGCTATATCTTATTTTTAGAGTCAAAGGATGCGAAGAATGAGCCCGCTTATACAGAGGTGGTTGCCAATCCTGGTACAATTATCAAACACACCTTACCTGATAATTCGACAGTGTACCTTAATTCAGGAACACGATTGAAATATGATCCTAATTACGCAGACGATAGACGAACCATTGAGTTGATAGATGGTGAAATCTATATAGAAGTAGAGGCTGATGCACAGCGTCCTTTCTATGTCAATACACCTGATGGATTGTCTGTGTACGTTTATGGAACACGATTCAATATGAGAAACTTCGAGTCTGATTCTATTATCGAAACAGTTTTGGAAACGGGAGCTCTCAATGTATTGATTCATAATAATAGCAGTGAATACGTCTTACGACCAGGGCAAGGAGCTTTCTATAATAAAAAAACTCATGGTGTAGTGAGAGAAGAGGTGGAACTCTGGGAAAAAATAGCATGGCATGAGGGCAAACTTGTATTCAGAAATGCCTCTTTAGAAAACATCTTAGATCGCCTGTCTGTACATTTTGCTGTGGAAATAGAATATGTAAATCATAAAGGAATAGACTATAAGTATAGGGCTACATTCTCTAACGAATCGCTCCAACAAATTCTTACTTATCTGAGTAAGTCTGCTACCATTAATTGGGAAGCAATAGGAGGTCCAAATAGCTATCAAGAAAAAATAAGAGTAGATATATATTAAATAAAATCAATATGCCTATGTAAAGAACCAAAGTCAAAAACGAATGAAAAACAAAAAAACAGCCGCTACGAACGGCTGCTTTATAAAGGGTTAATTCACTTATTAGATGAAAAACACAAAGTGAAAAATTAACCAACAAAATTTATCAGTAACAATAAATAATGCTAAATACAAAGTTATGAAAAAAAGGAACTCAAGGAGTATTTTTCTTGATAGATTACCCATCTACTTAAGAGTAAATGCCTTTTGTAAAGCAATATTTGCTTTTCTTATTTTCTTGGTAATGCCTATGTTGGCTCAGGCGCAAGTAACCTTGAAAGAAACTAATACACCTCTAGGAAAAGTGTTGAACCATATAGAGGAAAAAACAGATTATACCTTCTTATATAATGATGTGACTATCGATGAAAAAGAGAAGGTGACCATAAATGTAACTAATAAGGACGTAAAGTCAGTATTAGATAACTTATTCAAGAAATCGAATATATCTTATACTATTTCGGGCAAGCAAATCATTTTGGCTACCAAGCCTAAACAATTGCTTTCGGACAAACAAACTATCGCAGGAACAGTAAAGAACGAGGATGGTGAAACTCTTATCGGAGTTGGTGTTGTTATCAAAGGAAGTACTACTGGTACAGTGACCGATATTGATGGTAAATTCTCGCTCAAGGTAACTCCTGATGATATTTTATTATTGTCATATATTGGCTATCAGCCACAATCTATAAAAGTAAAAAATACTCAGAACTATGATTTTGTCTTAATAGAGGATAATCGTCTATTGGATGAAGTTGTAGTTGTAGGTTATGGAGTAGAGAAGAAGGTGAATGTGATAGGATCTATTGCACAAGTAGGTGCTGATAAACTAGAAAATCGCTCTACACCTCAGCTGTCAAATGCTCTGACTGGTCAGATGTCTGGTGTAACAGTTATTCAGCGTTCAGGACGTCCTGGAAATAGTGGGGGCGAGATTAGAGTACGTGGAGTAGGCTCTTTTGGTGCTACACCTTCTGCTCTAGTGTTGATTGATGGTATCCCAGGCAATATGAATGATGTAAGTGCAGAAAATGTAGAAAGCATTTCGGTACTTAAGGATGCTTCTACTGCGGCCATCTATGGTGCTCGTGCTGCAAATGGTGTGGTTCTAGTGACTACTAAAACGGGTAAAGAAGGAAAAATATCCGTGGGATATAGTGGCTATGTAGGATTTAATAAGCCTACCGAGATGCCCGAATTTGTAAACTCATGGGAGTGGGCGGCACTATATAATGAAGCCAAAGGTGCAGAAGATTATAGTGCAGAAGCCATACGAGCTATGCGTGAGGGTACTAA
>JASLEN010000017.1 GCA_030151105.1 Dysgonomonas sp. | reverse complement strand
TTTGATGGCTTTGTTGTGACAGACTATACTGGAATCAACGAAATGATAGATCATGGTATTGGTGATTTGCAAACTGTTTCGGCTCGTGCTTTGAGTGCAGGTATCGATATGGATATGGTTGGAGAAGGTTTCTTAACTACTATTCAAAAATCTCTTGCTGAGAAAAAAGTTACTGAGGCAGAAATTGATAGAGCATGTCGCTTAGTTTTAGAGGCAAAATACAAACTAGGTTTATTTGACAATCCTTACAAGTTTGGTGATGCTAAACGTTACAAAAAAGATATTTACTCTAAAGAACACAGAGCTGTTGCTAGAAAAATAGCATCTGAGTCTTTTGTTCTTTTAAAGAATGATAATCAAACTCTGCCATTATCTAAAAAAGGAAAAATTGCAGTTGTTGGTCCTCTTGGAAACAACAAAGCAAATATGCCTGGAACATGGTCTGTAGCTGTTGATCTTACAAAACCTGCTACTCTTGTAGAAGGTTTGAAAGAGGTAGCTGGAAAGAATGTCGAAGTTGTTTATGCTAAAGGTAGCAATTTGACTGAAAATGCTAAATTGGAGGCAGATGCTTCTATGTTTGGACGTGATTTGGGACGTGACAATCGTTCTGAAGAAGAAATCAGAAATGAGGCTCTGGCTATTGCTAAAGATGCAGACGTAATTGTGGCTGCATTGGGTGAAACATCAGAATTTACAGGCGAAGCAAGCTCTCGTACTGATCTTAATATTCCTGAGGTGCAACAACGTTTGATGAAAGAATTATTAGCAACAGGAAAACCAGTTGTATTAGTTCTATTCACAGGTCGTCCATTGACATTGACTTGGGAACATGAAAATGTACCAGCTATTCTAAACGTGTGGTTTGGAGGAACTGAGGCAGCTCCTGCGATAGCGGATGTATTGTTTGGTGATGTGAATCCAAGTGGGAAGCTAGTAGCTACATTCCCACAAAATGTAGGTCAAATTCCGTTGTTCTATAATCACAAGAATACAGGTCGTCCATTGGCAGAAGGTGAGTGGTTTACTAAATTTCGTAGCAACTATCTAGATGTTACCAATGAACCACTTTATCCATTTGGATACGGATTAAGCTATACTAATTTTGAATATAGCGATGTGAAGCTGAGCTCAAATTCTATCGATGAAAATGGAGAATTGACAGCGTCTGTAACATTATCGAACAAAGGTAATTATGATGGTGCGGAAGTTGTACAGCTTTATATCCGTGACATTGTAGGAAGTGTAACTCGTCCTGTAAAAGAATTGAAAGGTTTCGAGAAAGTATTCTTGAAAAAAGGAGAATCAAAAGAAGTAAGCTTCAAAATTACTCCTGAAATGCTTAAATTCTACAATTACGATTTAGACTTCGTGTTCGAAAAAGGAGACTTTGATGTAATGATTGGTGGTAGCAGTGCAGACGTGAAATCGGCTAAGTTTACGCTAAACTAAGTATAAGCCTAGTATAAGGTAAGTATAAGAATTTTAGCAAAGAGGTGTTATTGCTGCGTAAATTGAGTGATAACATCTCTTTGTTTTTTAATCAAATATAGAAATGAATCTATTTAAATATTCAATTGCATTTATATTTTCTTTTGTCCTCTTTGCTTCTTGTACAAGTAGTGGAACAAGCGAAGGTGCTAAATATATAAGTGCCGATGAGGAGCTTTTAGATAAAGTTCAACGTAAAACTTTCAACTATTTTTGGGATGGAGCAGAGCCTACGAGCGGTTTAGCTCGTGAGCGCTATCATGTGGATGGAGAGTATCCAATGAACGATCAAGGTGTAGTAACTTCTGGAGGAAGTGGTTTTGGAATTATGGCTCTCTTGGTGGGTATAGATCGTGGTTACGTTACTCGTGAAGAAGGAATTGCTCGTTTTGATAGAGTGTTAACTTTTCTCGAAAAAGCAGATAAGTTTCATGGTGTATTCCCTCACTGGTGGGAAGGCGAAACTGGTAAAGTGAAAGAGTTTGGAGACAAAGATAACGGTGGAGACTTAGTAGAAACTTCATTTATGATTCAAGGTCTTTTAGCTGCTCATCAATACTTTGTGAATGGTACTGATGCCGAAAAAGCATTGGCTGCTCGCATTGATACTATCTGGAAAGAAGTGGAGTGGAGCTGGCATCAAAATGGACAAAATGTTCTTTATTGGCATTGGAGTCCAAAAGATGGTTGGGGCATGAATTTCGCTATTCGTGGCTTCAATGAATGTCTGATTACATATGTTTTGGCTGCTTCTTCTCCAACTTATGGTGTCCCCGCAGAAGTATATCATGAGGGTTGGGCAAACAACGGAGCTATTGTAGAGCCTCACGAATTGGAAGGACATAATCTGAATCTTCATTATGAAAGTGTGAGTGGTTCTGGACCTCTTTTCTGGGCACATTATTCATTCCTAGGACTTGACCCAACAGGTCTTCAAGATAAGTACACCAACTATTTTGATGAAATGAAGAACTATACACTCATCAATCATGACTATTGTGTCCGCAACCCTAAAGGATATAAGGGATTCAATGAGAATTCTTGGGGACTATCTGCAAGCTACTCTACGATAGGATATACTGCGCATGAGCCTATTACAAACGATCATGGTGTAATTGCTCCCACAGCAGCCTTGTCATCCATTGTTTACACTCCAGAGGAGTCTATGAAAGTTATAAAATACTTAGATACTAAGGGAGATACTATAATGGGTAAATACGGTTTCTATGACGCATATAGCGAAACTGAAAACTGGTATCCTCAGCGTTATTTGGCTATTGATCAAGGGCCAATTGTCGTAATGATAGAAAACTATAGAACTCAAATGTTATGGAACCTGTTTATGAGTCATCCAGATGTACAAAATGGATTGAGAAAATTAGGATTTGAAAGTCCTCATTTGAAGTAATATAGGATTTTGATACATGTAAAAAGTCTTGGTTTTGAATATTCAAACCAAGACTTTTTCGTTTAATAATATATTAACATAGAATGTTGACTTTGTTATTTTTAACACTTAGTTTGCCACTATTCCCTAAAAAATACTTTAATTTACTTTGCTACATAAAAGGCTTCAAAATATGAAAGTAACATATTTATATCATAGCGGATTTTGTCTCGAGACGGAGACAACTGCCATAATTATAGACTTCTATAAGGATACGAAAGAGGTTGATGGTTATATTTATGACCAAGTATTGAATAGTGGAAAGAAGATATATGTTCTTTGTACGCATTCTCATTTAGACCATTTCAACGGAGAAATTCTGAATTGGAAGCACAAGGTGAAAGATATAACGTATATCTTTTCGGAAGATATTCTTAGTAATAAAGTAGCAGAGAAGAGTGATGCTGTCTATATAGATAAACTTGATGACTACAAAGATGATAATCTTTATGTGAAGGCTTATGGCTCTACAGATATTGGAGAATCATTCTACCTCGAGTTTGATGATAAAAAGATTTTTCATGCTGGGGATTTGAATAACTGGCACTGGAATGAAGAGTCTGAAGCCACAGATATTGCCGAAGCAGAAGCTTATTTTGCGCAAGAACTCGCAATTCTGGCACATGATGTAAAGGAACTCGATTATGCTATGTTTCCTATTGATGCCCGATTGGGGAAAGATTTTATGAAAGGTGGAGAGCAGTTCTTAGAAGCTATAACGGTGAAAGCACTATCTCCTATGCATTTTACAGAATATCCCGATGAAATAGGGAAATTTGAAGTGGTGGCTGATAAATATAATTGTAAGTATATTATGCTTGCTGAAAGAGGAGAAAGTACAAATTTATAACACAAAATATAATGAAAATTAAAAGTAGATTCGATCATTTCAATTTTAATGTAACTGATTTAGATAAAAGTATAGAGTTTTATGACAAAGCTTTAGGTTTGAAAGAAGTAAGAAGAAAAGAAGCTGGAGATGGCTCTTTTATTCTTGTTTATTTGGGTGATGGTGAAACTGATTTTACTCTTGAGTTGACTTGGCTTAGAGATCACCCTCAGAAATATGATTTGGGTGAATGTGAATTTCATCTTTGCATGAGAATGGCAGGAGACTATGATGCAAATAGAGAATATCATCGTGAGATGGGCTGCATCTGTTACGAAAATCATGATATGGGACTTTATTTTATCTCAGACCCTGATGGATATTGGATTGAAATATTGAAACTTCGATAATCTTATTAATAGAAACTAAATAGACTAGATATTTAGGACGATATACAATTTTAGTAGAGAGATTCTAGAGTGTTGTCAACTGTTCTTCTTTTATGCAGAACAGTTGATAATCGGATGAATAATAAAAAGTTCTGAGAACTTACTTGTGTTTTTGTTTTGCGAATACACATTTATACTATCTTTGTAGTGTCAACATTTATATAAACAGATGGACATATTAATATCCGTACTTATTACTTTATTTTTTGTATTTCTAAATGGCTTTTTCGTTGCAGCCGAATTTGCAATTGTTAAAGTCAGAGGTTCGCAACTAGAGTCTAAAGTGCAGGCTGGTAATAAAACAGCTATTTTAGCAAAAAACATGCTTGTTCATCTAGATGCTTATCTTGCTGCTACACAATTTGGGATCACAATTTCCAGTCTAGCTCTAGGTTGGATTGGAGAACCTATTGTATCCAAAATTTTACTGACCATATTAGCACTATTTGATATTGCTGTAGATACAGAAGTGGTGAGAACTGTTGCACTTGTTGTGGCATTTGTCATTATCACCATGTTACATATTGTACTTGGAGAGCTAGCTCCCAAGTCGCTAGCTATACAGCGTTCTGAGCAAACTACACTTGCTGTAGCATATCCGCTACATGCATTCTATTGGTTGTGCCGTCCATTTATATGGGCGCTAAATGGAGTTGCAAATGCCTTGTTGAGAGCTGTTGGATTACATTCGGCAAACGAACAAGAAGCTTATAGTAGCGATGAACTACGTTATCTCGTAGATCAAGTAAAAGAAAGTGGCAATG
>JASLEN010000355.1 GCA_030151105.1 Dysgonomonas sp. | reverse complement strand
AAAATATTTAAAGATAATTGTGCAACACTTCATCTTCCCGAAGGACAAAAAATCTATTATATAGGTGATATCCAACTAGAGTGGACACCTTCTGACAAAGATAGAATACGTAAGGCATTTTCTGTAAGTGTTGGTGTTGGAGCTGTGCATTCAGACGACGGAGGTGACATCTCTGTGCAATCATCATATAAACCAGAAGAGGAGTGCCACAGTATTAAAATATCAAACTCTTTAGATGCAATAAATTGGTACAAGAAAAATTTCTCTGAAGATGAACGACAAATAGAGACTAAATTGATCAACATTTTATAATTTAGAAGTTCAATATAAAACTCTAAAATAACCGATCATGATACTAGGAAATCTAAACAATGTAGAAGAATATAAGAAGATCAGTCCTCTATTTAAAGAAGCATTTGAATATCTAGAAACTTTAGACTTGGATAATCTAAAAATAGGAAAAACTGAGATAAAGGGTAAAGATTTATTTATCAATATTACAAATACAACTTTAAAAACAAAAGAGAATGCCAAAGTAGAAATACACAATCTATATGCTGACATACAAATCCCTATCAGCAAATCTGAAACCTATGGATGGATTGATCGATCAAAGCTTCAAACTGAAAAAGATGTTTTTAATGTAGAAAAAGACATTCAGTTTTTTGAAGATAAAGCCACCACATTTGTATCTATACAACCGCAAGATTTCGTCATCTTCTTTCCTGAAGATGGGCATGCACCAGGTATTGGAGAGGGAGAAATCTTAAAAATAGTAATCAAAATCAAGGTAAAATAGATAACAACCGCTATATTAGAAACTATATCTATTCTGCAATAAATATAGTATCTTTGTTCCTATGAAAACGATAGGAAATATTCACTCTTTTGAGTCCTTTGGAACACAAGATGGTCCAGGTATACGCTTTGTCTTTTTTATGCAAGGCTGCCCTCTACGTTGCCTATATTGTCATAATCCTGACACATGGGATCACAAAACAAAGATGCAACAACTAACTGCCGAAGAAGCTTTTGACGAAGTGAGAAAAGTAAAAGGCTTCCTAAAAACAGGAGGGGTAACTATTTCGGGAGGAGAACCGTTATTGCAAGCGGAATTTATTACCGAGCTTTTTCAGATTTGTAGGCAAGAAGGCATTCATACTTGTATAGATACCTCTGGCTTTGTCTTCAATAACAAAGTAAAAGAAACATTAGAGCATACAGACCTAGTATTATTGGATATCAAGCACATTGATTCTGAGAAATATCAACATCTTACATCAAAACCATTGGAACCGACACTCAAGTTTATGGAATATCTATCAGAGATAGGAAAACCGACATGGGTACGCTACGTACTAACGCCCACTCTATCTGACAATGAAGAGGATTTACACAATTGGGCAAAATACGTTTCTCAATTTCAGAATGTAGAACGTGTTGATATACTTCCGTTCCATCAAATGGGAACAAGCAAATGGGAAGAGATGGGCAAAGAGTATGCACTCAAAGACCTACCTACTCCCACACAAGAACAAATATTGAAAGCAAGAACAATTTTTGAAGAGTATGGACTGAAACTTCCATAAATTTCAACTTTAAAAATAGAATGAAGAATAAAATAATAGAGCTCCGTGCCATACTTCCTATCCCCTTGATGGAAGCCAAACAATTGTTGGAAGCCAATGACTATGACGTAGAGACTTGTGTGTATCTCTACACAGCCAAAGCAATCAAAGAAATATCCGCAGCTACAGGATGTGATAGCCAAATGGCTGAGGAGTATTACAAACGTGAAAAGTATGATATCAATAGAGCCATTTCGTTCATCAATGACGCTATTTATGATCAGAATTATAAACCTATTTCAGGTATAGATCATACTAGTCTGCAATACATCAAAGATTGGATATACTTGATGGAAAAAGAAGATTTTGCATACTCTCTCTCCTATTCCAATCTGCATCAAACCATAGAGACAATGCGTCTTTTACCTAAACTAAAAGACATGGCAGAATTGATAGCACAAACAAAAGCTACATACAATATCATCTTCGAAGGATATACTGATGCTAGTTCAATAGAAGATTTTGTTAAAAGAAATAGGGAACTAGATGATGATAAAGACTTTCAACTAGCTAATGAGCAAATTCCTCTTCAATTGCACTACATCAAAGACGAAGTTAGCAGACACTGGAGAAATACTTAAAATTATTTTCCTGAAAATAAAATAGGCAAATTCACGATGAATTTGCCTATTTACATTTATAGATATTCTATTTTACAGATTAGGGTTATTAGTTACCTCTTTCTCTGGAATAGCGAAATTGTAATATTTGCTATTTACCTCAAAAGGTTTCCCATCAGGCTGAGTACGAATAGTATGACCAACTATAAATATAGACTCTTCAACTGTAGGAGGTACATATCCAGGTACTAATACTTTGCCTGGATAAGCTTTACGCTCTACTGCAACTTGTTTACGTTTGATATCAGATAGTCCAAATCCTTCTCCAAACAATTCTTTACGACGCTCAATCAAAATTTCATCAACTAATTGTTCTTTTGTTTTTGCTGAAAGATCAGGTCTAGCTGCTCCACGTACTTCACGAAGTTCGTTAAGTTTCCCAATTGCATCACTCAATTTATTTTGCTCTGCCAAAGCTTCTGCTTCAATCAAAAGCATTTCAGGTTTGCGCATCAATACAATATCAGCTGTTTTATCTGTTTTGTATTTAAACTTCTTATACATCAAACCTCCTTTATAACGCTTCAAATCCCATTCAAATAATTCGACGCGAACATCATTTTTATCATAGTCATCTCCATCTTTAAACAATTCTTTGAAATACGGATCAGCAAAATAGCTGTAATA
>JASLEN010000428.1 GCA_030151105.1 Dysgonomonas sp. | reverse complement strand
ATTTTTAAGAAAAGAGTTCATTCTGAAAAGAGTGAACTCTTTTTTTTGTTGAATAAAATGGGGAGGAAAGTGTTATCAATCTAGTTCGTAAATAATAATACTTGATTTATGTTTGTTAACTATCTGTATTGGTGAGGATTTATATTAAATCTTACATTGTAAGATTAATATCTAGTTTTAACTCTTATACTACTATATGAAAGTCCTATTTAGTCTTTCTATTTTTGTTTGCTCAACTTGTAATTTATTCTCTATTAATGATTCTATTCCTAGTGAGAATAAGAGAAAAGTACCTATTTCCAATGCTAGGCGTATTCCTACATTGAGTAATCCTAAAAATACGCTGCCACTGAGCGATCGCTCATTTCAGCTACCTTCTGGTATCCAAACTACGAAAATGCCGCAGCCAGTTTTGGAACATAGAGAAATGCCAGTTAATATGAAACTTACGACAAAAGGAGCTGTCGCTGAAGATCTGCTAATTGATCCTTGGGGATTTGTTCTAACAGATAGGCATTTGAACAGATGGTATAGGGACATAAAGGGAATACGTGGAATGTTAGATTATGGTGGTGTGATTGGGCTAGGGAAGGATGCTAATATGTGTGTGAATGTTTTTGCCACTGTTGGATATCAATTTAACCCTATTTTCTTTGTAGGAGTGGGGCAAGGATATAGTATCTCAGTTAATAAACAAGAATCGTTTGGACCTACCTATGTAATGCCAAGAGTCAATTTCTTGGATGAGAACACAACTCCATTTCTAGATTTTAAAGTGGGATATTCTTTTATTGAGGGTAAGGGAATCCATTTAAATCCTAACTTTGGTTTTAGCTTTGGACGAGATAAAAGGGCTTGGAATATAAGTGCAGGATATAGTTTCCAAAGAGCGAAAATAAGTAAAAAGGGTGTTAGCTCAGATTATAAATATCATGGGGTAGTACTTAGAGTTGGTTATGAATTCAATATTTTTTAAAGAGAGATAAATGTTAAAACGAGATTATATAATGAAGCTTATACAGCAACTTTTTGATTCATTATTTTTGTTGCTGAACGAAAAGGATATCGATAATGTCGAACGAGAAAAGAAATTGAACGAATTTTATGCATCTTATCTGGGAGAATCTAGTGAGTTCTATTATGCAAGTTCAACTGATGAAATACTTATGTATCTGAAGGAACAATATCATGATGAGTTTTTGCAGCGCGTTGAGATGCTTTCTGATATAATGTATGCTGATGGAATGATGAAGGAGAAAAGTGAATTGAAGTATAAATTATTAGAGAAGACGCTTTATTTTATGCAATATTTGGATGCAAACAGTGATACTTATTCATTAGTGAGGAAAGGCAAAATAGATACGCTGTTGGGTGAAATAAATCAAAGTTGAGGAAAATATGGACTTATCGTCTGTCTCCTTTGATGAAATTATCATATATCCAGTATGCTGCTGCAATGATGGCGAAAACAGCGGCACCTACCATTTTCCATTGAGTAACAAACTCACTTGTAGGTTTTGTGTAAGCAGAATATAGCAAGAAGACTGATATAAAGGGTAAAAAATATAACGATTTCATATTCTTTTCAGTTAATGTTGTGTTGTAAAGATATGTACTTTATTTTGAAAATGATATTTGAAAAATATAAAAAGTGCTTAATAGTTAGTTATTAAGCACTTCTGTTTTCATCTCATATGCCTATTCCTATTCCCGAATATTGGAATCCAATTTCCTCCATTTCATCTTTGTTGTAGATGTTTCTTCCGTCAAAAACGACTGGAATTTTCATCGTTTTTTTGATTACTTCCCAAGAAGGCAATCTAAATTCATTCCATTCCGTAACAAGAAGTATTGCATCAGCATCTACCGTTGCGTCATAGATATCTTTGGCATAGTAAACAGTATCTCCAATTCTTCGTTTTGACTCTTCTTCTGCGATTGGATCATACGCTTTCACCTTTCCTCCAGCTTGCAGAATTTGGTCAATTAAGACCAAAGATGGAGCTTCACGCATATCATCGGTGTTGGGTTTGAAGGCCAATCCCCACATTGCAATAGTTTTTCCTTTGATATCTCCTTTGTAGAAATCCATAAGCTTTTTGAAAAGTAGGTGCTTTTGGCGTTCATTTACATTTTCTACAGCTTCGAGAATTTCTAGCTGATATCCATTTTGTTTACCTGTACTAATCAGAGCTTTCACATCTTTAGGGAAACAGCTTCCACCGTATCCGCAACCTGAATATAAGAATTTAGATCCGATGCGAGTATCAGAGCCAATTCCACGGCGAACCATATTTACATCAGCTCCTACAATTTCGCAAAGATTTGCAATATCATTCATAAAGCTGATACGAGTTGCCAACATCGCATTGGCTGCATATTTAATCATTTCAGCCGATGGAATATCGGTATATATAATTCTATAGTTGTTGATTGTAAAAGGTTTATATAAGCGTTCCATTAGTTTTTTCGCTTGTTCGCTTTCTATACCCACCACCACTCTGTCTGGTTTCATAAAATCGGAAATGGCTGCACCTTCTTTCAAAAATTCAGGATTAGAAGCCACATCAAACTTTAAATCCGATTTTCCTCTTTTGTCCAATTCCTCTTGAATCGCAGCTTTTACTTTTTGGGCAGTCCCCACAGGAACAGTACTTTTAGTAACTACTACTATATATTTATTCAGATTTTGTCCAACTGTGCGTGCAACTTCCATCACA
>JASLEN010000427.1 GCA_030151105.1 Dysgonomonas sp. | reverse complement strand
ATTTTTAAGAAAAGAGTTCATTCTGAAAAGAGTGAACTCTTTTTTTTGTTGAATAAAATGGGGAGGAAAGTGTTATCAATCTAGTTCGTAAATAATAATACTTGATTTATGTTTGTTAACTATCTGTATTGGTGAGGATTTTTTGTTATTTATTACTATACGAGAAAGTGTTTAACCAATGTTAGGATGTAGAATAGTATATTTACTAAGTATGACATTCGCTTAAAACTATAAATTCGTTATCTTTGTTAGAAGTAAATAAATAGATTAGCTAAAAGTATATTTTAGGTTGTTATGAAAAATAAAAAGACAGCCTTTATAATAAAATAATTTATGGTATTATTATCAACCTTTCACAAACTTGGGGAGTATGCTCTTTTGCTGAAGAAAGTATTCACAAAACCTAGAAAATGGAATGTATTTCTTCGTCAGTATCTAGATGAAATGAACAAACTCGGTATTGATTCAATCTGGATCGTTATTGTTATTTCGTTTTTTATAGGAGCAGTAATTGTTGTACAAATTAAACTGAATATTGACTCTCCAATTATGCCTCGATTTACAGTAGGATATGTTTCAAGAGAGATTATGATTCTTGAATTTTCATCCTCCATTATGTCTCTAATTTTAGCAGGAAAAGTTGGATCGAATATCGCTTCTGAAATAGGAACGATGAAAGTTACAGAACAAATCGATGCCCTAGAAATTATGGGTGTAAATTCAGCAAATCACATTATTCTGCCAAAAATTACAGCTTTGATGTCTTTTGTTCCTATTTTGGTTATTTTCAGTATATTTTGTGGAATTGTTGGAGGATATGCCGTTTGTATAATTGGAGGAATCATGCCTGCTGACACTTATGAGTTTGGGATACAATCATTCTTCAAGTCATATTATGTGTGGTGCGCAATCTTAAAAACGGTTGTATTTGGCTTTATTATATCCTCAGTTGCGTCATACTATGGATACTTTGCCAAAGGAGGATCATTAGATGTAGGTAAAGCTAGCACAGACTCTGTAGTTATGAGTAGTGTATTAATTTTGGTTGCAGATTTATTAGTCACTCAACTATTGATGGGATGATAGAAATTAAGAATTTAAGAAAGAGTTTTGGTGACCGTGAGGTGCTAAAAGGGTTAAATATTGTATTTGAACCAGGTAAGACAAACCTTATTATTGGCCAAAGTGGTTCTGGAAAAACAGTGCTTATAAAAAATTTGGTGGGTTTAATGAGACCGACATCTGGAGAGATTTTATACTCTGGCAGAGATTTGACCAGAATGAAACACAAAGAGATGATTGCATTACGCCAAGAAATGGGTATGATATTTCAAGGTTCAGCACTTTTTGATTCGATGACTGTTGCTGAAAATGTAAATTTCCCATTGCTAATGTTCTCCAAAATGTCTAAGGCTGAACGTGAAAAGCGTGTAGCATTTTGTCTTGACCGTGTCAACTTGAGCCATGCACCGCATTTATATCCTTCTGAGATTAGTGGGGGGATGATGAAACGTGCAGCTATTGCTAGAGCTATAGCACTAAATCCGCAGTATCTATTTTGCGATGAACCAAATTCAGGTCTCGACCCACAAACTTCGCTTGTTATTGATGATTTGATTTATGATATTACAGCTGAGTTTAAAATGACTACGGTGATAAATACTCATGATATGAACTCTGTAATGAATATTGGTGATAAAATTAGCTTCATCAAAGAAGGAAATCTAGAGTGGGAAGGAAATAGTGCTGGAGTAATGCATTCAGATAATCAAGCTCTCAATGACTTTGTATTTGCCTCTGATTTGTTTAAAAAAGTGAGAGCCGCAGAAAATCAAGGTGTAAAATTAGATTGAAATGAAGATTGTATCATATAATGTAAATGGAATTCGAGCTGCTGTTAGTAAAGGGCTATATGACTGGATGGAAAAAGAGCAACCAGATGTATTATGTCTGCAAGAAATAAAAGCTCAGGAAGACCAGATTGATGTATTGTCTATTCAAGGTTTAGGATATAATTATTATCTGCATCCTGCTGAGAAAAAAGGATATAGTGGAGTTGCAATTTTGTCTAAGAAAAAAGCCGACAAAATTGTAATTGGGATGAATGTGGAACTATATGACAAAGAGGGACGCGTGATTCGTGCTGATTTTGCCGATTTGACTATAGTTTGTGTATATATTCCATCAGGTACAACAGGTGATATTCGTCAAGATTTTAAAATGGATTTTTTAATTCATTTTGAGGCTTATATTACTAAACTAAGAAAAGAAAGACCTAATATTATTGTCTGTGGAGATTATAACATCTGTCACAAACCTATAGATATAAATCACCCTGAACGTCATAAAAACTCTTCTGGCTTTTTACCAGATGAAAGAGCTTGGCTCGATGATTTTGTAGAGTCGGGCATGATAGATTCATTCCGTGAATTTGATAAAAGCCCCGATATGTATAGCTGGTGGAGCTATAGAGCAGGATCTAAGCCCAAGAATTTAGGATGGCGAATTGATTACCATATGGTTAGTGAACCTTTAAAAAATAAATTGAAGGGTGCATCCATTATGAAAGAAATAGATTTTTCGGATCATTGTCCAATAGTTGTAGAGCTGAGTTTATAAAACTCAGCTCTTTTTTATTTAATATTTAGTAGGTACATAACAGCCACTTATTCTAGCTAATTCGTTGATATATTTTCTCAAAATCAGCAGCGGAATCATACCAAAGAAGCCAAACGAACAATCGATCAGCATCCAGTAGAATGGAATTCCTCGGATGCTACCGCAGATGAATGCAAGTGGAAAGACAGCAACACATGCCAGCATTGCCCAATAAATAATCCAAATATTTCGCACAGGTTTTACCCAAACTCCCACAAATGCAAGAGCTATCACTAGATGTGCAAACGCAAGCCAATCCGTTCCATAAGCCATAAAAGGATATTGTTGATGCGTATTTTTTACTCCCTCATATACATAACAAATCCAATTGTCGAGTTGTCCAATTAGTGTTTCACTATACCTATAAGGTTCTAACCAACTGCAAATTAGCTCCAATTCGCTCACTAATGGAAATGCTGTAATACCCGATACGGCTAAAGCTCCAATAAAGAAAAGGACTAATAATCTAATTCTGGTCAATAGTTGTGATTCAGTAAGTGTTGTTTTCATAATGCGTTTTATCAATTAAAAGAACTTTGTTTTTCAAAGTTAGTAAAAATATTCAATTTCCAAATAAAACATAAAGAGAAAACATTAAGAGGTGATAAACGTTCTACTAATTGAATGATCTCTATATAGATTTAATTAATAACTAATAGCTATAAATAAATAGGTCTTTTGTTCTAAAATTTACTATTTTTGTAATACACAGAAGTGTTACAATGTTTAATAAAATGATGCAGCAAGCATCAGTATCATAA
>JASLEN010000321.1 GCA_030151105.1 Dysgonomonas sp. | reverse complement strand
CTATGCTTCTTATATATTTTGTATATAGAGGAGTATCTTCAACAAAAAGAAAAAATAGTTTCTAAGAAGTATTTCTAGAGAAAAAAATAACAAAGAAGGCTGATGAAATTTAATTATCAGCCTTCTTTGTTATTTTATGATTATGTAATCTGTCTGATTTTTAGATATTAGGCATTTATAATCAATAAAAAAGCGAATGTAATAAATACATCCGCTTTCTTCTATAATATTAATTCGTCTTTCTAGTTAGTTTATAGCATTAGCACCACCAATGATATCAAGTAATTCGTTAGTTACGGCTTGCTGTCTTTGCTTATTATACTGTATAGTAAGATCTCCTTTTAATTCGTCAGCATTATCAGTTGCTGTTTGCATAGCTATCATACGTGCTGCATGTTCTGATGCTGATGCATCTAAGAAAGCTGCAAATAACCTAGAATATAATACTGTTGGAATAAGATTCTCTAGAATCTCTTCTTTCGATGGTTCGAAAATATAATCAGTCCCACTTGTGGTGGTAGTATTTTCATCTTCCTTATTACCACTTAGATCGAATGGAAGGTAAGTTGAGCTCAGTAACCTTTGAGTACCAGCTGTGATAAAATGAGAATATATGATTGCTACTTCGTCTATCTCTTTTGATATATACAAGTTAATTAGCTTTTTAGCTAGTTCTTGAGTCTCTTCAAATGTAGGGTTGTCAGCAATGGATTCATATTCACCAGCAAGTTTTACTCCTGCTTTTTTTATTGCTATAGCCCCTTTCTTACCTACTGCAAAAGTGAGTATATTATCAGCTCCTAGTTTGGATTTCTCCTGATAAGTATCTCTAAACCTCTTTATTACATTTGAGTTGTATCCTCCACATAATGAAGAATTAGAGGTACACACTACTATAGCTATTTTCTTTACTTCTCTTGCTTCTGTAAAGGGAGAATCAAAACTAGAGTCAGCAGAGAGTACATTAGTTAATATCATATCTAGCTTTTCCTGATATGGAAGAAAGCTAGTTATGGCACCTTGTGCTCGCGTTAGCTTTGCAGATGAAACCATCATCATAGCTGATGTAATCTTCTGCGTACTATTTACTGAACTAATTCTAGTTTTTATTTCGTTTAAAGATGCCATAGTCTAATTATTTTTTGTATTGAGCTGCTGTGTCTTTAGATACTTTCTTGAGCAAATTTTCAATTTCTTCTGTTATCTTGCCAGCTTTTAGTGGTTCGAGAACAGAGTCTTTGTATTGCATTTCAAGAGTACGCAAAAATTCAGTTTCAAAGCTCTTTACTTTATTTTCTGGTACATGTCTCAATAGACCATGAGTTCCACAATATAAAACAGCAATCTGTTTCTCAACATCCATCGGTGAGTATTGAGGCTGAACTAACAACAAAGTATTTTTCTTTCCTTTGTCAATTGTCATAGCTGTTACAGCATCCAAGTCCCCTCCAAATTGGGTAAAGGCTTCGAGTTCTCTATATTGTGCTTGGTCTATTTTCAACGTACCAGCAACTTTTTTCATTGATTTAATTTGGGCAGATCCACCTACACGAGAAACCGAGATACCTACGTCAATTGCAGGACGCAAACCTGAGTTAAATAGGTTGGCATCTAGGAAAATTTGTCCGTCGGTAATCGAAATAACGTTAGTCGGAATATATGCCGAAACGTCTCCTGCTTGTGTTTCAATAATTGGTAGAGCAGTAAGTGATCCACCTCCTACAACTTTTCCTTTCAAGCTTTCGGGCAAGTCATTCATTTGTTCAGCAATTTCTTGCTGTCCAATTATCTTAGCTGCACGCTCCAAAAGACGAGAGTGTAGATAGAAAACATCTCCTGGATAGGCCTCACGTCCTGGAGGACGGCGCAGAATAAGTGAAACCTCACGATATGCTACAGCTTGTTTTGATAAGTCATCATAAACAACAAGAGCATGACGTCCTGTATCTCTGAAAAACTCTCCAATTGCAGCTCCTGCGAATGCAGCAAAGTATTGAACTGCAGCAGGATCGGCAGCAGTAGCCGAAATTACAATTGAATATTCTAATGCACCTTTCTCTCTAAGGGTTTCTACGATATTGGCTACTGTTGAAGCCTTTTGACCAATAGCAACATAGATACAATATACTGGTTTACCAGCAGCAAAATTAACTTTTTGGCTAATAATGGTATCAATTGCAATTGCAGTTTTTCCTGTTTGACGGTCACCAATAATCAACTCACGTTGTCCTCTTCCGATAGGAATCATCGAGTCAACAGCTTTCAATCCTGTTTGCAGTGGCTCTGTTACTGGTTGGCGATAGATAACTCCTGGAGCTTTACGCTCTAGAGGCATCTCAAACATCTCGCCAGAAATTGCTCCCTTTCCATCAATTGGTTCACCTAGCGGATTGATTACACGCCCAAGCATTCCTTCCGATACGTTGATGGAAGCAATTCGTCCAGTACGTTTTACTGTAAAGCCTTCTTTGATAAGTGCAGATGAGCCAAGTAATACAGCACCTACATTGTCTTCTTCAAGGTTCATTACAACGGCTTTCATACCATTGTCGAACTCAAGAAGCTCGTTGGCTTCTGCATTGTTTAGTCCATATATACGCACTACTCCGTCCCCAACTTCGAGAACTGTACCCACCTCGTCCAGTTGGACTTGGCTGCTAATGTTCTCAAGTTGCATCTTGAGTACATCAGAGACTTCACTTGCTTTTATATTTTTAGACATATTTTTACTCTAATAAATTCTTGATTAATGTATTACGAAACTTTACTGTTTTCGTTCATCAAATCTTGTTTAATCTTATTCAATTGTGTTGTAATGCTTGCGTCCAACCTATAGGTGTCCACATATAACACAAATCCGCCTCCAATTGTAGGGTCAACACTAGTCTCAAAGTCCAATTGGCCAGGCATGATTTTTTGAGTCAGCCCTTTCATCTTTTCCAGAGTGGCTCCATCTACCTCTGTAGCTGTAACCAAACGACCAGTATTGATATTCTTCAAGTCACAATAGAGTTCTGTATAGCAGAGTGCTATAGTTCTGAAATTTCGTTCCCTCTTTTTATCTAATACAAATTGAGTGAAACGTTTAAATTCAGCACTCGCAACATTACCTATTGCAGCTTGAACGAGATTAAACTTATTTTCTTTCGAAAGCATAGGATTGTCCAATGCAACACGCAGTTTAGGCTCTTGCGCAAAGGTTGCAGCAAGTCTTTTCATTTCCGAGAATACGGTGTCCTCTGCTTTTTGGCCAACTGCATATTGCAATAAGGCTCTCGCGTATCGCTTTGAAATCATCCCTTCGTTCATAATTCTTAAGATTTAGAAACCATAGCTTCGTCCACTAGGCGATCTATCATCGACATTTGGTCTTTAGAATCGGCAAGAGTATGGCGAAGAACTTTTTCTGCTACATCTACTGATAGTTCAGCAACTTGTTGACGGATGTCATTGATTGCTTGAACTTTTTCAGCTTCTATTTGCTTGCGAATTTCTTCTAACTCTTTTCTTCCTTCTACCTTAGCAGCCTCTTTCGCTTCGTTGATGATGCGAGTACGAGTATCTGCTGCGTCTTTTAAGATTTTCACCTGTTCTGCACTAGCTGAAGCCAATATTTCTTCGCTCTTTGCTTTTATTGTAGCCAATTGTTCGTTGGCTTTATGGGCTGCTTCAATCGAATCTTCGATATAACTTTTTCGTTTGTCAACCATTCCAGTAATCATCGGAAAACCGAATTTGGCTAATACGAAAAATGTTATTCCGAACGAAAGGAGCATCCAAAAGACAAGCCCAGATTCAGGTATTAATAACATAGTTTCTTGTTTTTATTTTATTTCAAATGGTGGATTACCCTTTTTATTAAAGGATAAATCCACAAACTACAACAGCAAATAGTGCTACCGCCTCGATAAGTGCCGCAGCAATAATCATCGAAGTTCTGATGTCTCCAGCTGCATCTGGTTGGCGAGCAATTCCTTCCATTGCTGATCCACCAATTCTACCAATCCCTAGTCCAGCACCGATAGCAGCTAAACCTGCTCCAATTGCTGCTCCAAAACCTGTCAAGCTAGTTGCAGCTTCTGCTGCTTGTAATAATGTTGAAAGTAACATAATTTTTGTTTTTAGTTAGTTATTTTATTTTTGTTTATTTTTTCAAAAAGTTGAATTTTATTTCTTTTCTACATGGTGATGTGGTTCAACACGTGCCATCCCTATATAGATAGACGACAGCATTGTAAACACATACGCTTGAATGAATGCCACCAATATTTCTACAAACATGATGAATACACTCAATATTACCGATACACCCATCATAATGCTGTTCATAGCTGCACCAAGTGTTACGGTTACGAATATCAAACAAGTTAATCCCAAGATAATGGAGTGACCTGCTAAAATATTTGCAAATAGTCGTACCATTAGCGAGAATGGTTTAGTAAACATCCCCACGATTTCAATTGGAATCATCAGTGGTTTTAGCCAATGAGGAACATCTGGCCAGAAAATCTCTTTCCAATATTCTCTCGATCCATTCAGATTAACGGTGAAGAATGTGAACAAGGCAAGAACCAATGTAATTGCAATATTACCCGTGGTATTTGCTCCTGCTGGGAAAATAGGAATCAATCCCATGATATTGTTTAAGAAAATGAAAAAGAACGCTGTCAATAAATAGGGCGTGTATTTTCTATAATCTTTTCCAATAGATGGTTTGATAACATCGTCCACAATGCTCATGATGAACATCTCCATTCCTCCCACAAAACCTTTTGGAGCTTTGTGATTGCCATCTTGTCCTTGCTTCTTATACCAACTTGCAACGCTCAAAATCAAGAATATAAGCAGTGAGCAGTTAATAAGTAGTCCTAGAGCATTCTTCGTGATTGAAAAATCTAAAGGTCTAATTTCTTCTCCCGCAGCATTCTTTTCTACAATTTTGCCTTTGTAGTCGCCACTCGTTGCGATGTAAAAGCCATTGTGCTCTTTGTGTCCATGCTCAAACTCTGATGACATGAATACATTGAATCCACTAGTTTCTCCAATCACAATCACTGGCAGCGGAATAGAAACATGAGTTTCTCCCATAGTTGTGATGTGCCACTCATAGGAATCAGCCAAGTGTTCCATGATGAAACCTTTGACATCTATCTCCTGTTCGGGAGCCTCAGATGCCAGCATTGGACTCAACCCTATGGTGAATAAGGCTACGATGGTTATTAATATATTTCTTAAATAGTTATTCATACTATTGTTGTTTTTCTTTTAGGCGTTTTTCTATCCTAGTAAAAAGTATAGTTTCTACAGCTAAAAATAGCATATAGAGTATCATAAAAGTGAGCACGAAACTCTTAACCTCTTCCTTTACGGCAATGGCATATACTGCGATGAAAGTTAGTGATGCAACTGTTTTGATCACTTTGGTCATCATATACGTATTAGCCAATTGCTTTGATGTTGCTACGTTGCTCGCTCGTTCTACAAAGAGAATGATGAGCGGCTCAATAACAAGGAAGAAAGCTAAAATCCCCAAATACCAGCTAGGATAGAACGCAGGAAATGCATAGAACAAGATTGCTCCTAATGCTGCTCCTATCATACATCCGTAGGCTAACATAGTAGCCACTAGTTTAGTTTTGAATGAATTCATTGATGCTTACTCCCAAGGAGTTATATAATACAGATAGTTACAGTGTTTTTGTTTACTTCAACCACTCCGCCACTTACTTCCAGTGTTTGTTCTCCACCCGATGTAACGTATGTCAGCGTTCCCACTTTCAGGGCAGTTATCATAGGGGCGTGATCAGGATACACTCCAAATTTACCAGAAACTCCTGGTGCTATAAGTGATGTCACATTACCCGAAAAAACTTTCTTTTCGGCGGAAATTATATTTAATTGAAATTCAGAACTTCTCATATTATAAATTTTTCTTCAGTAAAACTCAGCTAAAGATTATGCTTCGGCTTGAGCTTTTAGTTTCTCTCCTTTTGCAATTGCATCTTCGATAGTACCTACGTTCAAGAATGCTTGTTCAGGAAGGTTGTCCACCTCTCCGTCTAGAATCATTTTGAATCCTTTGATAGTATCTTCGATATCAACCATCACTCCAGGTAGTCCTGTAAACTGTTCTGCAACGTTGAATGGTTGAGATAAGAAACGTTGTACACGGCGTGCACGATTAACAATCATGCGGTCTTCGTCCGAAAGCTCCTCCATACCAAGAATGGAGATAATATCTTGTAGCTCCTTATTCCTTTGCAGAATTTGTTTCACACGTTGAGCTGTTTCGTAGTGATCTTCCCCAACAACCGATGCCTCCAAACTTCGCGAAGAAGACTCTAGAGGATCTACGGCAGGGTAGATTCCAAGCTCAGTGATCTTACGACTCAATACTGTTGTTGCATCCAAATGCGAGAATGTAGTCGCTGGAGCAGGGTCAGTCAAGTCATCCGCAGGTACATATACTGCTTGCACAGATGTAATCGATCCGTTTTTGGTAGAAGTAATGCGCTCTTGCATCGCTCCCATCTCTGTAGCTAGAGTAGGTTGGTATCCTACGGCTGATGGCATACGTCCAAGAAGTGCTGATACCTCAGAACCCGCTTGTGTGAAACGGAATATATTGTCAATAAATAAAAGTATATCTTTTGGTCCTTCAGCTTTTGAGTCACGGAATGCCTCAGCGATAGAGAGTCCAGATAGAGCAACCGAAGCACGTGCCCCAGGAGGTTCATTCATCTGACCAAACACTAGGGAAATTTGTGAGTCTTTCACTTTTTCGTAATCTACTTTCGACAAATCCCAATGCCCTTCTTCCATGCTTTTCTTGAATTCATCTCCGTATCTTACTACGTCAGATTCAATCATCTCTCTCAAAAGGTCGTTCCCTTCACGAGTACGCTCTCCAACTCCTGCAAAGACAGAATATCCATCATGTTTTTTTGCAATGTTGTTAATCAACTCCATGATTAGTACCGTTTTTCCTACACCAGCACCACCGAATAGGCCTACCTTACCTCCCTTTGCATAAGGAGCAAGTAAGTCAATCACTTTGATACCTGTAAATAGAACTTCTCTACTGGTTTGTAGATCTTCAAATTTTGGAGCTTCTCTATGGATTGGTGCACCACCATCTTTGTTCAGAGTTCTCATCCCATCAATAGCCTCACCTACAACATTCATCAGACGACCTTTCACTTGGTCACCCATTGGCATTAGGATAGGAGAACCTGTTGGTCGTACTTCCAACCCACGCTTCAAGCCATCGGTACTATCCATGGCCACAGTGCGCACAGTATCTTCTCCAATATGTTGTTTTACTTCCAGAGTTAATGTTTGTCCATCTGGTCTTTTTACTTCCAGAGCGTCATTGATTTTAGGAAGGCTCAATGACGGGTCACTTGTCTCAAAATAGACGTCCACTACTGGACCAATTATTTGTGAGATATGCCCATATTTTTGTGACATAAGCTGTATTTATTATTATATTGTTTATTTCGTTTCTACTTAAAAAAAAATAAGCTGCAAAAAGTTTTCTCCGTTTTGAAATTACAGAGTTTTTTGCGTAATAAAAAATGTTTTTATTAATAAAATGATTTGGAGTTTGAGTAGTACATGCATCAGAGGCTCTAAAATCATTTGTAAGAAAAAATGACTATCTTTAGAATAGGTCTTATATGTAAAGTATGACATTCTCTCTCGAATTGTCATAAGCAAATATAAGAAATATTCGTTTTAAATAGTATTTTTGTAAAAGAAATGTAAGTGTACTTACTTTTTTTTAAGGTTAAGTTCTTTTTAAGACTTGTATTGTTAAAAAGTAAGGGCGTAATGTTAAAAATAAAGACTGAAATGGGAAAAGTTTTAATTATTGGGGCTGGTGGAGTCGGCACTGTTGTCGCACACAAGGTAGCTCAAAATTCTGAAGTTTTTACAGATATCATGATAGCAAGTCGTACACAATCTAAATGTGACGATATTGCAAAAGCTGTAGCTGAGAAGTTTCCAAAGGTGAAAATCAAGACCGCAAAGGTTGACGCAGATAGTGTGGAGCAATTGAAAGAATTGTTTAATTCGTTCAAGCCTGAATTGGTGATTAATGTAGCTCTACCTTATCAAGACCTGACTATCATGGATGCTTGTTTGGCTTGTGGTGTCAATTACCTAGATACTGCAAACTATGAACCCAAAGATGAAGCTAAATATGAATATAGCTGGCAATGGGCATATCAAGATCGATTTAAAGAAGCTGGGTTGACTGCTATCTTAGGGTGTGGATTTGATCCAGGAGTAACAAGTGTTTATACGGCATATGCTGCTAAACATCATTTTGATGAAATGCATTATCTTGATATTGTAGATTGTAATGCTGGTGATCACGGGCATGCCTTTGCTACCAACTTCAATCCTGAAATCAATATTCGTGAGGTGACGCAAAAAGGGCGCTATTGGGAAAATGGAGAATGGATTGAGACAGAACCACATGAAATCCATAAACCGTTGAATTATCCAAACATAGGTCCAAAAGAATCATATTTGATCTATCACGAAGAATTGGAGTCGTTGGTTAAAAACTTCTCAACACTTAAGCGTGCTCGCTTTTGGATGACATTTGGACAAGAATATTTAACACATCTACGTGTTATTCAAAATATTGGTATGGCAAATATCGACCCTATTATATATAATGGAGTAGAGATTGTTCCCATTCAATTTCTTAAAGCTGTTCTTCCAGATCCAGGAGAGCTAGGAGAAAATTATACAGGGGAAACGTCTATCGGTTGCCGTATCAAGGGAATTAAAGATGGTAAAGAGAAAACGTATTA
>JASLEN010000277.1 GCA_030151105.1 Dysgonomonas sp. | reverse complement strand
GGAAGAGAGAAATCAAGGACAGGCAACAAGTACTCTGGAGTGATATGGGGGCTGGGAATACTAGATACTGATGCAATACTTATAGAGTTAAAGCGTCAGAAATTCAAGGGCTACTTGACTATAGAATATGATAATCTAACGCCAAACATCGTCAACGATCTAGAAGAGTCATTAGGATACTATGATATAGTTTGCTATCAGTTATTCAACGAAACAGATAAGTAAATTATAACCTCACATAAAAAAATAGAGCTACAATCTGATTGTAGCTCTATTTTTTATTCCCACTATTTTATTGATCAAAATAGTTTATGTGGATAGATATTATCTGCCACCAACTCACTTATTTTGTGAGACACCTCGGCACGATCCTTTTCGTAGGTAATACCAAACCACTTGGCTGGAGTGTTGATAGCTTTCACCTTCACGTCTTTGTTAGTTACTAACTTATTCACAAAAGAAGGTAGTAAAAACTCTTTCTTCACATCATCTTTATACTCCAACAGGAAGTCTCTAAAATATTTATCAGCAAATTCAAAAACATCAGTTGTAAATGCCCACATATTCATCGAAACTAATGTAGTATCTGTAAGATTGATCCATTGTCCATCTTTATTTTTATAACAAGGCACACCATCTATACGCTGTACTTCTGTACGCTCCACAATCTTAGAAAGAAGCTGATTGTTATCAACCTCACAAACTGCACGTGCTACAGATCCACTCTCAGCTAAGGTATTCCCTAGCATATACGGAATCATGCAGTAGTTCTCTCTACTTTTTCCCATTGCATTAAGCTGACCGATAAGCAACTGGAAGCTCTCTCTCCCATAAAAATCATCAGCATTGATTACTCCAAAAGGCTCATTAATCACACTCTTGCCCATTAGCAAAGCATGACATGTTCCCCAAGGCTTTTCACGAACTGGGTTATATTTTATTCCCTCAGGAATTTTATTGACTTCTTGAAAAACCAACTCCACTGGAACAAGTTTCTCATATTTGGTAATCACATTTTCACGAAATTCTTTTTCGAAAGATCTTCTGATTACAAATACGATTTTGCCAAACCCAACTTTCAATGCATCATAGATCGAATAATCCATCAAAGTTTCTCCATTTGGTCCCAATCCTTCCAATTGTTTCAGACCACCATAGCGGCTTCCCATACCAGCCGCAAGTATAAATAATGTTGGTTTCATCTTAGTTTATTTCATAGTTTAAGTCTATAGAACATTTAATTATCTGCTTCTTAGCATCTCTATATTTGAGGATAAATCTGCAAATATGGAAGAGATATATTTGCTCTATATATCAGTTTATTTTGAAGGTTGAATATCGCTATAAATTGCAGTTTCACCAAATTTATAACAACTTATTATTTAAGAGATATTCTCATCTGCGAATAGTTCAATAGATCCCATCTAACATAGCATGAGTTTAT
The DNA here is from genome assembly GCA_030151105.1 of Dysgonomonas sp. Lineage (GTDB taxonomy): Bacteria > Bacteroidota > Bacteroidia > Bacteroidales > Dysgonomonadaceae > Dysgonomonas. Next base: position 6,796 of record JASLEN010000277.1, on the reverse strand, counting down.
ATATAAAAAAGCTGCCATTTAGAATCAATGACAGCTTAATGTTTGAATTATGGTAATTCACAAACTTTAAATTTTCTCTTACAACTATTTGTCTTCTATGTTGAATGCCTAAAGGAGCTTTCACTCAATTGTATAAAACATAAACATATTCATCAGAAGTAATAGTACCCTTGCTACTCACCCCCCTTTGGCTATTCATCATCATCAAGCCAGTTTTCTTCTCAGATCTTGTGCTTAATCCGATACAAATATGCTGATATTATTTTTTCACAAAAAATCTATTTGATGAAGTGTAAAATTGCTTTGACGAATGGTTATCGTTATAATTATTTAAAATATAACTTTGTGGCATGAATTCTAGACTCTTTAGAGGTTATAACCGAATAGTAAGTGTTTTTTGGGCAGTCATAGGAGTAACATTTCTCATCCAAATGTTTGACTACCTTCCTTGGTGGGCAGCTTTGACCTTCACAAGTAGCACTCTTATACCCTACTATCTATCTTGTTCCTACCTCACCAACTTCCTACAGCCTAGAGCAATGACAACAAACAAGATGAACTATTTCATTGTAGAGTTTCTTATAGCCACCTTTGCTATGACACTAATTTTTGTGTCCACCTGCTATCTTTTTTACATTCTAGAATTGAACGGACATTTTCCTAAATCAACCTTATTTAAAGAAATCACCCCTTACATATCTGAAGTCTTAGGTGTATTGCCAACATTCATACTACTCAATATCGCTTTTTGCGGACTTCGCTTCTATTACGAACACACAAAATTGCAGCGTGTACATTTGGAGACACAATTACAGATGCTCCAATCGCAGGTCAATCCACACTACATGTTCAATATCCTAAACCACATACACATACTCATCAGACAGGATGTTGACAAAGCTTCTTTCCTACTCGAGAAATATTCTGAAATTCTACGCTATCAACTCTACAACAGCAGAAAAGAAACTGTACCCCTGAGCCAAGAAGTAAAATTTATCAAAGATATTATTAGTGTAGAACGCCTGAGATGGGGTGATGAATTGGAAGTAGAAACCTCATGGGACATAGAGGATAACTGGAAGAATATCCAACCTATGATACTAATTGTATTCATCGAAAATGCCTTCAAACATGTTTCACGCTCAATTACTGAAAAAGGTTATATCAAGATAACACTAAGACAAAGAAATAATGTAATTTGCATGGAGGTAGAAAACTCCAAGTGGAAACAGTCTGAGTTAAAGAAAAAATCTGGAAGCTCGGGCTTAGGTATCAGAAACACACAAGACAGATTGGACATTTTGTACCCCAAGAATCACAAGCTAAAAATAAAAGAGACTGATTGGATGTACAAAGTCGAGCTCACAATAAAATTGGAAGAGGGATGGAAACAAAAATAAAAACACAAGGACAAATCTTAAAATGCTTGGTAGTAGATGACGAAAGCATTGCTAGAGAAGGTATTGTAGAATATATCAATAAGTTAGATTTTTTGAGTGTAGAAGGAATATGTTCATCAGCTCTAGAGGCTGCTGAATATCTCAAAAAGCATGAGATAGACCTCATGTTTCTGGATATACAAATGCCTCACCTATCTGGGCTAGATTTTCTGGAATCGTTACAAAGTCCTCCACTCACTATTTTTACGACAGCCTATTCAGAATATGCATTAGATGGTTTTAGACTTCAAGTTGTAGATTACTTACTGAAGCCTATATCTTTCAAACGCTTCTTTCAAGCAAGTATGAAAGCTCTAGAACTAGCCAAACTACGCAATCAAGGAGAGGAGCAAGAAAACTCAAATATGTTTGTGAGACAAGGCGACTCGTTTGTTCGTATAGTATGGAGTGACATTCTGTATGTGGAGAGTATGCAAAACTATGCAAAACTTCACTTTAAGGATAAAACATTGACCATCTACCAAACAATGATTTCTCTTGAAGAAATGCTGCCTAAAGACTCCTTTTTCAGGATACACAAATCATATTTAGTCAACATTCTTCACATTGATCTCATAACAGGCAATCGCCTCCTTATAGACGGCAATGAACTCCCTATTTCTCGTCAACGAAAAGAGGAACTCTTGAATACTGTGGTTTATAAGAATTTGATAAGTAAATAAAAATTACCACTTCCATTTCAACCCATTAAGGTCAAATCGAAGATGCACTCCAAAACTATAGTCCATTTTATTTCGATCTAAGTCGGAATAGAGCTCTAATTGCGTACCAACTGATAACATATTCATTAGCCTACGAGTATAGGAGAACTTATTGGTAATAAGATTCCTTTTTTGAATTTTCTCTCCTGGATACAATCTATCAAAAGAACCGAAGAGAGATTCGCCGTCCACTGCATAAAACTTATCTGAACGCCAATATCCTGTCATAAACTTAAAACCTGATGCCTCTACAGAAACAACGGGATACAAGCCCCATCCAAAATCATATGGTCGCACATCCTTATCTGGAATATGATCATAATAGGCAGCAGCATAGAAATCAACTCCAATGGCATCAAAAAAGCGATGGTCGAGCAAATACTTCATTTGCACACCACTAGCTAAATTCCCAATCACCAAGTTTCTTTTGTCTGAGGTATCTATCTGGCCTCCTTTATGATTAATAATCAATTGCAAAGGGATAGTTGCCGAAAAGAGCTGGTTCGGAGAGTTCAATTTGATAGATGATGAAACTCCCAATGTTAGCACCTCTTGCAAAGGATCGTCTCGCTCTATAAATCGCTGCCAATTGAGCCATACATCAGCAAAATATTTTTTGTCTTCATATATTATTTGTATTCCACTTTCTGGAGCATCTACAAAATGAAGCTCCCAGCGATAGAGCGGCTCTATTAATTTATGATTCAATCCACCATAATAATTTCCTAAAAGGAAATGAAGTTTGGGAGATATCTCATATTGCATCCTAACATGCACATTATTGAACAATCGTTTTCCAAAAGACTGCTGATCACCCGAATAATACAAACCTGAAGAACCTAATTCGAATCTAAACTTATCCTCAATCTGATAGCCAATGCGTGGGATAAATTGCATTCCTGGAAAAGTCTCACCTTTGACAAAAGGTGTAGAATATTCATTATTCTTGAAGAAGCCTAAAATATCTGCTTCAAAAGAAATTCTATTGCTATATGCTGTATCGAGTGCAGGTTTATGCAACAAGTCTTCGTGCACCCATTGCGCCGACAAACATATTGGAAACAAAACGCTAAGCAGAATTATAAAACGTAATTTCATAGATATAAAACTCTCTAAACAATTGACAAGAATGCCATTTAAATTTACAAACCTATAAAAATACAGATTTAATAAATCAATCACGCCTTCTTTTCCTTTTTTTTAATTACATGCACCGATAAGACAAATTACCACAATTGATGGTAAATATAAATATTGAAATAGATCTTAGTTGTTAAGATCATCCAAACGTTTAAACCTATTTAAGGTTATTCTTTATAGATTTTCAAATATAGAGGTGTCTAATTTTTATTTTAGACTATCTTTGCTCTACAATTTTAAATTTTAAACTACAGTGATACTTATTGCAGAAAGCAGTTCTACGAAGACAGAATGGTGTATAACATCTAGACATAATAATGAGATTCTTGAGCATTTTATTACAGATGGAATCAATCCTTTTTTCCAAACTAGAAAAGAGATTAGCCATATCATCAGACTGCAACTCCCTCCACAGTTCTTTAAGATAAAATGCAATACCATACACTTCTATTGCGCTGGTTGCACAAATGAAGAGAAGAAAGGAATCGTAAAAGCATCACTCGAAGCTCAATTCAGAACCCCATCCATTATCGAGAGTGACCTTCTTGGTGCTGCTCGTTCTCTTTTTCAGCGAGAGGCAGGTATCGCTTGCATTCTAGGCACAGGATCTAACTCTTGCTTCTATGATGGAGATAAAATAGTAAAAAACGTAAAAGCATTAGGCTATATACTAGGTGACGAGGGAAGTGGAGCAGCCATGGGCAAATCTTTTTTGGCTGACTGCCTCAAAGGTCTAGCACCTAAAGAACTTGTAGAACCATTCTATAACAAATACAAGATAGATGAAGCTGAGATTTTGGATTTTGTTTACACTAAAGAATCGCCAAACAAAATGCTCTCTGTTCTTTCTTTCTTTTTAGCAGAACATTTAGAACATGAATATGTTGTTAAGTTAATCAATGACAACTTCAAACTCTTTTTCGAACGCAATCTTTTACAATACGACATCCACAACTATCCTATCCGCTTTGTGGGCAGTGTAGCTCACATCTACTCCGACACTCTTTTAAAGACAGCTAACGAGCTAAATATCAACATCGACCAAATACGAGAAACCTCTCTAAAAGGCTTAATTGAATTTCATCAGCAATAGTGCAAAATGTGAATTTTTGTATCTAACACTTAAAAATAGTTAAACAGAAGCAAATTTAACTACCCTTCTCTTTGTTAACAAATATTACTCGTTATATTTGGAATATTAAGAATTACCTGTAAAGGTATTAGAGAACCATACATACCATTTAAAACTAGATAACATCCTTATATACAGCAATGCAAGGATGGCATTGCGCTCATTACATAGACATTGCAGTTCATGCCGTGTCAGAAAAACATTATTAACTTATATTTTTTAAAAAGTCTAATAGTCTATGAAAAAAAGTTGGAGCACTATTAAAACCATGTTGCACCCTCTTAGGTGGATTATACCATCTCTACTGCTCCTTGCAGCAGGAGGACAGATTCAAGCACATGAGAATGAAAGCACTGCTACTATGCATCAACAACAGGCAACAGCGAAAACAATCACTGGAAAAGTTGTAGATTCTAATGGCGAACCTCTTATTGGAGTAAGTGTAGCTCTTAAAGGCACATCTACTGGAACAATGACCGACATTGATGGTCGATACTCACTAAAAGTTGAAGGCACCAATCCTCAGTTAGTGTTCACTTATGTAGGGCACAAGGCTGTAACTATCGCAGTAAACAAAACAATGATTGACATAACTATGCACGAAGACGCTACTATGATGGAAGAAGTTGTGGTGGTGGGCTTTGGCGTGCAAAAGAAAGCCAATCTTACTGGAGCTGTAGATGCTATTGACGTAAGTAAAGCTCTAGCCAGCACACCGGTAACTGACGTAGCAAAGGGACTGCAAGGACTTTCAGCGGGTCTTACTGTAACGAACAAAAGTGGTAGCCTTGGGGGAGATGCTAAAATCAACATTCGTGGAGTAGGAACAATGATAGACGGAAAGGCAGCTGGGGAACCCTTAGTATTAGTAGATGGAGTACCCGCTGACCTGAGCTTAATAAATCCTGATGATGTAGAAAGTATATCAGTCTTGAAAGATGCTGCATCCGCATCCATTTATGGAGCACGTGGAGCCTTTGGAGTAATTCTTGTTACGACTAAGAAAGGAACAAGTGAAGCAGGAAAAGTGAAGTTTAGTTATAGCGGCAACATAGGGTTCAGTAAACCCAGCAATCTAATAGACTTCATGGATCCCACTAACGAGCTTCCTGTAATGATGCAAGCTGGAAAACGAAAAGATGGAAAAATGACCGAGGCTTTTGGTATGAACCACGACGTATTGCTTGCAGGTATTCAAAAATGGAAAGAAAGACATGGAAGCAAGAGCCATAAAGATACCAACATGGTCTATGGAGATGATTGGGAAGTAATTGGAGGTCGTGCCTACACCTATCGTGTTTGGGAGCCACACAAAGTAATGCTCAAAGATTGGACGCCAGAAACATTTCACAATCTATCAGCTCAAGGAGCTATGAGTGAGAAGTCTAATTTCTTAGTATCTCTAGGGTACTCAAGCCAAGATGGCTTCATGAGACTAAATACAGATAAAGCAAAAAGATACAATGCTAATGTATCATTAAACACCAAATTAACTTCTTGGTTAACATCTAATGTTGGTGTTTTATTTGCACGTAAGGAAATAAAAGAGCCATTCAACTTCTATAATAATAGCGGTACGAATATGACGGAGCAAAATGGATATTTTGGGTATTATATGCGTTGGGGATCTTACTTCCCGTATGGTACAAATGATGGTAAATACTTCCGTCATGCACCAGGCTACTTAGCTAATGCAAATATGAATAAGAATCAGAAAGATCTTCTACGTCTAAATGCTTCTCTAATTGCTGAAATCACAAAAGATTTGACCTTTAATCTTGAATATAGCTTCATGACAGAAGACACAAATCTTGACATCAATGGTAAACCTCTCAAACTTCTAAACTTTTGGGCTGGAAATTGGGATGCAAATAGACTAGATGAAACAGCATACCAGTATGTATCTGCCCCTGGCTCTGCGACAGATATGGTAGCCCATAGCAGTAGCAAGAGAAATAATCATGTATTCAATGCATATGCAAATTATAGAAAAACTATAGATACCAACCATAACTTCAGTGTGACTGCTGGAGCAAATATTGAATCTGATGAATATAGACGTTTCTATCTAGAAAGAAGAAATGTGATGGATCCATCCATGCCTGATATCAACTTGGGGACAGGAGCACAATTTACTACTGCTGGATTTGCTAGCTTGAATCCAAAAAATGATGAGTACGCAATTGCAGGATTCTTTGGCAGAGTTAATTATGACTATGCTGGCAAATATCTATTAGAACTGAATGGACGTTATGACGGCTCATCTAGCTTTCCTCGAAATAAATTATGGGGATTCTTTCCTTCAGCTTCGGTAGGATATAGAATATCAGAAGAATCATTTATGGAGTTCATGAAACCTATAG
>JASLEN010000267.1 GCA_030151105.1 Dysgonomonas sp. | reverse complement strand
TTTGAGGACATGCCGCAACGCTTTTCGCAATTTGGAGGTCAAATTGATATCTTCCCTACTTTGATGGGATTGCTCAATCAGTCTTATACTAATAACAGCCTAGGAGTTGATTTACTGAAGGAGGAAAGACCCTATATGTTTTTCTCATCCGATACACATTTGGGCTGTATTGATGATAAATTCTTCTACACCTTCAATCCTAAAGATAAAAGTGAGTATCTCTACGACAATGTGAAAAAAGATGGATTGAACATCATAACCACACATAGAGAAGTAGCTGACAAAATGAAAGAATACGCACTATCTATGCTGACAGCCACTAATGCTTTAGAAGAAAGTGGATTGGTAGAGGAGTATTAAGTAAGAATAAATAATTTACGACTCTTTTTTCGAAGTTATAACTACCAATGAACTTTATTGCTTGGATGAATAGGTCTCAGACCTTAGAATATTAATCTATTCGTCTTATTTTTCTATCTTTATAGCAAACAACAAAAGATTGGAATATGAATAAGATAAAAGTATTGCTCGGTTATGCCTTCTCAAAAGAAGCATTTGCCCACCTCGAAGATAAATTTGAACTAATATATCCTAAAGAAAAGAACTTCACAAAAGAGGAATTAATAGAACGTTTGCCAGAGGCAGAAGTGCTTATTCCCAACTTTTCTTCTAAGACAGACAAAGAGGTAATAGATGCTGGAAAAAATCTGAAACTAATTTGCAATTTCGGCGTGGGCTACGACAACATAGATGCAGCATACGCTGCGACCAAAGGAATTGCAGTTACCAATACCCCAACTTCAGTTTTAGAACCTACTGCTGAAGTGGCTTTTGCTCACATCTTGGCTACAGCTCGTATGGTAGGTTACTTCAACACCAAGCTGCACAACAAAGAGCGTGTAGATTGGACACTCTTTGGCGACTTAGGAATGCCTGTATATGGACAAACATTGGGTATCTATGGCATGGGACGAATAGGACAGTCCATTGCTCGCAAAGCTCTCGCATTTGGGATGAAGGTTATCTATCACAATAGAAATAGAGTGAGCACGCAAATAGAGCAGGATTTAAAGGCTACTTATGTAGATTTCGACACACTACTCAGAGAGTCAGACTTTGTGTCTCTAAACGCACCAGCAACAGCCGAAACATTCCACTTGATGGGAGAAGAAGAGTTCAAGAAGATGAAGAAATCGGCAATTTTAATCAATACTGCTCGTGGTTCATTAGTTGATGAACAGGCATTGATTAAGGCCTTGCAAACAAAAGAAATTCATGGAGCTGGATTAGACGTATTCGAAAATGAGCCTAAAATATCGCCTGAGCTGTTTGAATTAGACAATGTGGTACTTACCCCTCACATCGGAACTAAAACTCTTGCCTATCGCCTAGATATGCAACGAGAGGTTGCTAAAAACATCATCAACTTCTTTGAAGGAGGAAAAGTAGATAAAGTGAATTGAAAATGAAAAGGTGAGACATCAAATCTCACCTTTTTTTATTTGTTTCAATAAGCCATCACAAGCATCTTCCAGAATATCCATCACAAGATCAAATCCGTCCGAACCTCCATAATAGGGATCTGGCACATGATCGTGCTGTAAATCTTGTAAGAAGTTGACCATCCGATACACCTTATCTCTAGACTCCAAATCGGGAGCTAATTTGAGCACATTGTGATAGTTACTATCATCCATTGCCAAAATAATATCGAAATCGTTATAATCTTCTATTGTGAATTTACGAGAAAGTGAGTCAAACTTATACCCTCTGAGAGAACCATGATGTCTCATTCGTTTATCAGGAAGCGCTCCATCATGATAGCCTGATGTACCTGCTGAATCTACTTCGATTCTATGCTCTAAACCTTGTTCTTCAACAAGAGATTTGAAAATTCCTTCTGCTGCTGGTGACCGACAAATATTGCCCAAACACACAAAAAGAACCCGTTTCTTATCACTCTGATCTGCCATATTTTTCTTCTAGTTTCTGAATAAAAAAGTAAGGTTCTAAATATAGAAAGTCCTTGAATGAAAGTCAAACAATTTATCAAGTTTTAAGGACTTACTTTTTTACCTTCTATACTAAACAGGCTTTCGAGTCAATAATTCTCTATATATCTTCAAACAAGACCAAGCATCTATAGCCGCATACATTTGCTGCGCATCAGTGAGCGTATCAGCCTCCCAATTGCTCAATCGTTGTCCTTTAGTAATTCTTTTTTGGAAAAGTATAGCATGAATTTTTTGCAAACTCATATCTTCAATTCCGTATTTCTTCGCTAGAGCTTGTATCTCAATAAAGTTGGCAGGTTGGAATGGACCAATTTTTCGTAGAGCTGCAAAATCGTCTTTGAGAGATAGACCTATTGTTTTGATAGCTGGATTGTTTAGAATATCCATAACCAAGCTAGGCATACCAATCTTGTTCAGCCTAAAAAGGAAGCAGATATCATCTGTGGATAATTGCAACAGTGCCACCTTATGTGAAACTCCTTTTTTGAAAGAGGGCTTCGTCTCTGTATCAAAACCTATTACATCTGCTTTAGCCAGAACCTCACAGGCTTCTTTCACCTGCTCTAGTTTGTCCACAAGCACAATCTTGCCTTCAAAAACCTCTATTGGCAATGCTGCCAATTCTTCTTTAGATATTACCATTCTTCATCCTCATAACTTCCTCCATACAGCTCTTCATCGCTGACAGTGCTATTTGTGGAAGGGTATTTCACCGAGTGGAGCGCACGCAGTACATTGGTCAACGTTTGCCCCCAATAGTGTTTAAAATGCTCCATACAAGAAAACAAAGCCATATTCATGTGCTCATCTACACCTCGCTCATAAATTGCAACAAAGTTTCGTAGATCTTGATAGATGTCTGCTAAATTTTCTGCAATATGTGCCAAGATAGGCTCTTCGCTATATTGCATATCTTCTACAAAGACTTCAAGATAGTCGTTGTATTGTCCCATTACAGCAGTCACTCTATGGAGAATAAAATTATAATCATCTTCACCAACGGCATCTTCTAATTCTTCAAAACTATCATCTTTAACTTCAGGCACTAATTGTGCTTTGAGGTAGAGAAGAGGTAGAATCTTAGTTAGTTTATCTGTAAATTCTTCGGTAGTTAGTCCTTCAAATTGCTCAAGGAAAATACAATATTCCACTGCAACTGTAACAAACTCAATCGTTGAGTTTCCGTAAACTACTTCTTTTATGTTGTATTCCATTGTTAAATTTAGCTTTGCTCAAAAACAAATTTAGTAAATTTTATTCTCCTTCTCAATGATTACACTAAAACTAAGGTTAATTTACCTTATGAAGATTATATCGAGGACTGAACCTATCTGTCATATCTAGTTCAATGTCATACACTCCGTCTTCCACCTCAATGTTGTAGCCATTGGCAGCCACCTCGCCCGTGGCACTCAGTGACACATTGTTAGACCAAACTCCATTTCGCCTAAACTGGAAGCCACCTTTCTTTAGTTTATAGTTTTTCAACCTCCATATCTGAGACGACTCCTCATCTGCCACCATTGGGACATCCTTACCATCCCATCCATTAGGTGTTGCATCTCCTATAATACCCCATATCAAAGGGATATTATTCTTTTTAGCTCTCACAATGCGCTGATTACGAACATTGAGAATTAGAGAATCTCCCTTGTAAGTCTGTGTAATATCTTCAGCCATTAGGAACAAGGTGTCAGTAATAGGATACAGAGCACAATTGCCTCCAAATTTTTCACTAAACAGCAAAACTCCATCATCTAAATTGACATAGAGTTCGTTATCGTCCGTAGTATAAGTGCCAGCTAATTTTTGAAGGTTCTCGATTGACATCGCCGATTTATTGGGCAATTGGTAAGGCATATTAAGAATAATACGGTACATATTTTGAACGAGAGCATACGAGAGGCTTGGATTGTTGGATAAGAAAACAAGTGTAATATCATCTTCCACAATCCTACGCACATGTGAAAGGAAACCAGGACCTCCTCCACTATGACCGATCTGCACCTTATGGTAAATAGAATCGAACTGGAAGCCTAAGCCAAACTCGCTGCCCTGTTGCAACACACTAGCTTTTTCTAAAGTCTCTTTTTTCAATAGAGTATTATTTTTGATGGCTTCGCTAAATTTGTATAAGTCGCCCGTTGTAGAATATAAAGCTCCTGCAGCAAATGGATGATCCGTTTTGAATTCCATAGCCTTTGCTGCTCGCTCTTTGGTCATAATGCGATAGCCAATAGCCTTGTTGGGATCTTTTAGCAGATCAAAACCAAAGCCACTATTATTCATCACCAAGGGCTTTAAGATACGTTGCTCTACTTCTTCGTCATAGTCATTTCCTGTCACCTGCTTGATGATATAACCTAGGAGATAGTAGTTAGAGTTAGAATAATTCCAACTTGTATTAGGCGAAAACTCAAGATCTTTGTCTGACATAAACTTCACAAATGTTTCCTCATCTACTGTATTCTGAGACGCTGTTTCGTTAGGAATACCTGACGTGTGCCCCAATAGATTTTCGATGGTAATACTATCACCCTTGGGATAGGTAGGAAAGTACTTCGAAATCTCGTCTGCCAGAGTCAATTTACCTTCCTCTTCCAATTGTAGAATAACTGTTGCAGTAAACGATTTGGTGATAGAAAATGCACGATACTTAGTATCATTGGCATTCTTTTCTTTTGTTTCAAAATTTTGATAACCATAGCTACCCTCAAACACTTTTTCACCTTTTTGCATTACTAATACAGAACCATTGAAGAGACTTAATTCTTCGCATTGTTCAAGAAACTCTGCTAGTTTTTGCTTTCTATCATCTTCTTTCTTACACGCCGTGGTTGCCAATAGTACAAACAGGCATAAAAATAAAATATTTCTCATCTTTATGGGGATAATTAAATTGAGTTACACATATTAAAAAAACCGCCTTAAGCTTTACTTAAGACGGCATTTTATAAAATTGGTTACAAGCCTTACGCTTTACCTTGTCTCTTTCTCGATGTTTCGTCTAATAGGATTTTACGCAAACGAATAGACTTAGGAGTTACCTCTACATACTCATCACTTTTGATGTATTCCAGTGAATCTTCGAGACTGAAAATAACTGCTGGCGCTAATTTTGCTTTATCATCAGTACCTGATGCACGCACGTTAGTCATTTTCTTAGCCTTAGTAAGGTTTACGCAAAGGTCGCCCTCTTTGTTGCTCTCCCCTACCACTTGTCCCATATAGATATCTGTTTGAGGTTCTACAAAGAAACGCCCTCTATCTTGCAATTTATCTAGGGCATATGCATAAGCATTTCCTGTTTCGCTCGCTATAATCGAACCATTGTTACGCTTTTCGATCGTTCCTCTCCATTCTTGGAACTCTAGGAAACGGTGAGACATGATAGCCTCTCCCGATGAAAGTGTCAACACAGCATTGTTTAATCCAATGATGCCTCGTGATGGGATGGTAAATTCTAGGAATGTTCTATCATTTTTAGAGTCCATCATCATCAACTCACCTTTGCGGCGTGTTACAACATCTATAATCTTACTCGCACTTTCGTCTGGCACGTTGATGCTCATTTGTTCTACTGGCTCGTGCTTTCTACCATCTATTTCTTTGATGATAACTGTTGGCTGGCCCACTTGAAGTTCATATCCTTCACGACGCATAGTTTCTACCAATACAGACAAGTGAAGAATTCCACGACCATACACAAGCCATGCATCTCCTCTTTCAGTATTTTCTACACGAAGAGCCAAGTTTCTATCAAGTTCTGCAATCAAACGCTCGTGAATGTGGCGAGATGTTACATATTTACCCTCCTTACCAAAGAATGGAGAGTCATTGATTGTAAACAACATCGACATTGTAGGTTCATCAATTGCAATAGTTGGCAATGCTTCAGGATTTTCGAAATCTGCAATAGTATCGCCAATCTCAAAACCCTCTATCCCAATGATAGCACAGATATCTCCACATTGAGCCTCTTCTACTTTCTTGCGTCCAAGACCTTCGAAAGTGTTAAGCTCTTTTATTTTTGATTTTACGATAGTACCGTCACGTTTACAAAGCGAGATGTTCATTCCCTCTTTCAACGTTCCTCGGTGAATTCTACCCACAGCAATACGACCTACATATTTAGAGAAGTCTAAAGATGTAATCAACATCTGTGGAGTACCTTCTAGGATTTGTGGAGCAGGAATATACTCTACAATCATATCCAAAAGGGCTGTTAGGTCGGTAGCTGGCTTTTTCCAATCGGTTGAGAACCATCCTTGCTTTGCAGAACCATATACTACTGGAAAATCCAATTGTTCTTCTGTAGCCTCAAGATTGAACATCAGATCGAAAACCATTTCGTGCACCTCTTCAGGGCGGCAGTTTGGTTTATCTACTTTATTGATTACCACAATAGGTTTCAAGCCTATTTCGATAGCCTTTTGAAGCACAAAACGAGTCTGAGGCATTGGTCCTTCAAAGGCATCTACCAAGAGTAAACATCCGTCTGCCATGTTCAAAACACGTTCTACCTCACCACCAAAGTCCGAGTGACCTGGAGTGTCAATAATGTTTATCTTAGTTCCTTTGTAATTGATGGATACGTTTTTGGAAACGATGGTAATTCCTCTTTCACGCTCTAGGTCGTTGTTGTCAAGAATCAATTCTCCTGCATCTTCATTGTCTCTGAAAAGCTGTCCAGCTTGTAATAGCTTGTCCACTGTGCTTGTTTTGCCGTGGTCTACGTGAGCGATAATCGCTATATTTCTAATATTTTGCATACAAATAAATTTCGTATTCTGTTTGTTCGCGTTTCATCTCAAAATGAAACGTCTTGATTTTTAACATCTCTCTGCTAAAATTGGAGTGCAAAAGTACAAAAAATATAGCTACATTTTTCTAATATAGACTTATTTATTTTGTTGCATCTGCATTTTAATCAATAAAATAGCAAAGCACCTGTCTAGAATACACTATAAAGACTGGTATTCCTATAGATTTTACATATAAAAAAGCCACCTAAGAGACTTAAGTGGCTTTTTCTTTATTTTAATGAGTTTATCCCATGTATCCTCTAACAATTCCACGAGGTGAGCTCTTGATGAAGTTTACGACCTCTTCCATTTCGCTAGTTTTTTCAAAGCCTTTTTCTATTTGAACAATAGCATCCGAGAAATTTAGTCCTGCTTGATAGATCGTTCTGTAGATTTCTTGAATCTCGTTAATTTTATCATTCGAGAATCCAGATCTTCTTAATCCGATCAAGTTTACTCCTGCAAAACAAACTGGCTCACGTCCAGCAATA
>JASLEN010000260.1 GCA_030151105.1 Dysgonomonas sp. | reverse complement strand
ACCGTTAAATATTGCGACAACCGAGAGAAAATTTTAAATAGTTATGCTTTTCAGCGAATAATAGGGGCATTTGTAAAAAAAATAAAGACTGAAGATCAAATTATCTATGATTATTTCATCAAAGAATATAAAACAGATGATGAGTTAAGCTTTTCTTTAATAGAAGTCATTAAGTTGTTGACAGTTTGTTCGGTAGATGAGATAGTTGTGGTCAATAATAAATTCGCTTATTTCTTCAAAGACAAAGACTTATTTATCGAACTCATCGAGATATTGTACAATTTTTGGCGAAAAATGGAACGTGTGACGATTGTTCACAATAGTCGCTTAGGAGATGGACTGCAAAATGTGCGTTTCATTCAAGCTAATCAATTGCTTAACGAGTTGATTATATCTATCTATCGCCGCACACAAGAAACCGTAATGGGATATACGCATAGCGTTTATAGACAGACTATTGCAGGTGCAAATGCAGGATTGATGTTGAATGATATTCAATGGAATTGTCCAGTAGAGTACCAAGGTCTAACTTCTATCCCATTCATTGGCACAGTGGTGATGAATCCTCCGTATATATCTTATACTAAAAAGAATACACGAGATGGTATTTTTGAAGAATCGACTATCAATCCTCTGAACAATATGATTCTCAATGAGGATGATTGGTTCTTATATCCAGCTAAAGTAGGCAATCTCTTGGCGTTTGTCTATTTCCATAAAGACTTTATGTGTCATGGTTTAGGACTTGCCAACTTGTTTGAATTAGCTAAGAGTAATGATTACATAGGAAAGAAACCTGATTTGATTTATGTCTTCGGTAATCCCGATGGACACGACGAAAAGAGAACGTTCTATCATAAAGATACCAAAAATGATATCCTTATCGGTTATGCAAACTACTGCGACGATATCGACTATTTTGGGTACATGAAGAAAATGTTGCTCACTCTTCATAACTTGAAACAAATGGAGCGAGGAAATCTGCCTATTCATGGTGCAATGGTAAATATTGCTCTCAAAAATGGAAAGACTTCTAATATCATAATCATGGGAGATAGTGGCGCAGGAAAATCTGAAAGTTTGGAAGCATTCCGTACGTTGAATGAAAAGTATATTCGTCATATGCGAATCATCTTTGATGACATGGGATATCTGAAATTTGAAGAAGATGGCACAATAAAAGGGTATGGTACAGAAATTGGAGCTTTTGTACGCACCGACGATTTAGATCCAACCTATGCGTTTGAGCAGCTTGATAGAGGAATGTACACCAATCCAGATAGAATCAATGCTCGTGTAACTATTCCTATTTCTACCTATGATGTAATCTCGAAAGGATATAAGGTTGATTATATGCTCTATGCAAATAATTATGCTGAGTCAGATAAAAAGATTAATCTGATAGATGATTTGACAAAAGCAATCCAAATCTTCGAAGACGGAGCACGTAAGGCTAAAGGAACAACAACAGAGAAAGGCTTGGTGAAATCTTACTTTGCAAATCCATTTGGACCAGTGCAAGAAAGGGATAAAGCTGAGTTATTAGTCCGTAAATATTTTGAAGCATTGGACGCTAGCGAGACTCAAATAGGAGAAATCCATACTTCACTAGCCATAGATGGTAAAAGTAAGAATGGACCAAGAGAAGCAGCTGAAGAGTTGTTTAGCATGATTAATGAATAAGCTTTTAATGATATGAATAGCCCCAATTAGAATTTTCTAATTGGGGCTATTTTTATATTAAGAGAATTGAGTTTAAACTTCTTTCTCAAGCTCTATCAATAAGTCACTCTTGCTTGTAGTATCACCTTCTTTTACCAGAACTTTTTTGATAATGCCTTTTGTACTAGCCAAAATTGCATTTTGCATCTTCATAGCCTCTAGTATGAGGAGTGTATCGCCTGCTTTTACGGCATCTCCTGTTTTCACCATCACTTCCAAAATCTTTCCTGGCATAGGAGCTTTTAATCGAATTGTTGTTGATTCATTAGCTTGCAAAGTCAATTGCTTCTTGCGTGCCAAGGAGAATGGAGTTTCTATTGCAAAACTATAGCTTACACCATTTACTAGCAATTCATATTCATTTTGATCTTGAGAAAGAATCTCTATCGAATAGCTTTTTCCTCCCAACTTCATTTCCATGAAACCATCATCAGAAGTCACTATCTCTGGAGTTAGCTCTTTGCCTTCATGCTCTAGTTTAGAGTTGCTCAACAGAATATTATATTCAGCGTTAGACTCTCTATCGTGAGCTATCAGTTGTTTATTTTGAGTATTCATATCTTACATATTGTTTATTCTGTTACGCATTGCCCAAACATCTTCTTTGGACTCTTTTATCTCTTTTGTCGTATTTTGATCAACAAAATGTTTATTGGCAAAAAGTGCCGCAGCCAGAGCTTCGCCTTCTTCGCTATGAACCATCGACGTCATGTGAGCATCGATGAAGGACGTGTCAAACTCACCAGATTGGAAAACCTTATTATTCAAAACAGCCTTATCAAAAGGAATGGTTGTTTTGATTCCTTTTATTTGAAATTCATCTAATGCCTTAAGTGTTTTTTCGATAACAGTTTTTCTATCCTTACCATGTACAATTAGTTTTGCAAGCATAGAATCGAAGTGTGGCGTAACTTCCGAACCAACTACAATTCCAGAATCTACACGAACACCATCTCCCTTGGGCAGTCGTAATGCTTTAACC
>JASLEN010000499.1 GCA_030151105.1 Dysgonomonas sp. | reverse complement strand
CCCGTTCCAAGTAATCAGAAACTAAATTCGTACCTCAAGGAAATTGCTGATTTGTGTAACGTAAAAAAGATTTTAACATTTCACATGGCAAGACAGAATCTATTTTGTAATAATTTGAAATACAACCTATTACAAGAATTTTCCATCTTATGGGTAACGATTTAGAAACCAGCTTGGTTCTTAGATCTACTTAATTTCCTTACTACACTAAAGAGCGACTTAACCATTACAAAGTTACAAAATAAACCTTAAACAACCAATATCAATTAGTATCGGATACTTGAGTTCTGTTGAATTATACTTAAATCGAACTTGCTTTCATTACTTACTAAATTGCATTTTGGTGTAAAACGAAAATAAAACAGAAAGACCTATCTAATTTGGTTTCGATGCCAAATTTCTGATATGTTTACATGGGAGGCGAAGACTCATATATGAGGGGGAATGAAGATTTAACAAATGGAGGAGATAAATAATCTCTAAGCTTAGCTTTAATTCTTAATAATATAGACTATGTTCAGGAACAATAATTTATATTTGTATATCAAACATTTATAGTGAACCTGAAGATGGAAGATGAAAAAGAAATAAGATTATTTAAAGACCGAATTAGAATATTATTCATCTTATATTTTTTCTCGGATGATTATTCTGAAATTGAAAATCCCCATAGGAAACGTATTTTCAAAACGGAAGTGAAATTACAAAAGCTAGATTTTCTTCTTCGGAATCCAGATTATTTTGCTTACGAACTATTAGTGTTAGTAGAAAATGATCACGAAAATAAAGAGAAAATAAAAGGTGTTATAAAGAAAATATTTTCAGATAAAGAGCCTGAACTGAGAAAAATAGAAATGACAAGATTTCTATTTGGTGCATATGAACATATTGATGATGTTATAGCATTCTTTAAGGCTTTTGAGTTGATTGATTTTACAAGTAAAAAAGATGACATTTTAAGAACAGTAGATAAAAGATATTATCTAACAGATAGTGCCCTCAGTAAATTTGAAAATATAGATAATTATAAATCTCTTATTTGGTATAAAGAACGATGCTTGTTAATAAAAGAGTATTTTGGGATGCTTTCAGGAACCGCTCTTAAAGATATGCAGTATCAGATTGAAGAGTATAAAGAGACTGCATACACAGATTTAATATCAAGTGTACAAATAAAAGTGAAAGACCTGTTTTATTCAATATATAATGAATCATTATGAGTTTCAATTATAACACATTCGTAAGTAAAATTCATGCACAGTTTAATGATAGCTTCTCTATTGATGAAGTAAAGCAACTTCTATATGTTGATGAATATCTTAAAGACAGCCCTGTTTCAACAGGGCAACGACTAATAATCGAAAATCTCTTATTTTCGGGCGAAAAAGGTGATGGAACTGAATTTTGCTTTTCCCACAAATTTGAAGCAGGAGTAAATGTTTTAATTGCTGACAATTTGAAAGGTAAATCATCTATATTCAAAATAATTAGATTCGCATTAACAGGGAAAAATATAGAGAATATTGGGCATTGGTTGAAGCATATTTTGTTGAGTTTCAAAGTTAATAATCATTATTATTCAGTGTATATTGATTGCAGTAATCATCGATTAAAAGCTCAATTATTAAAAGGTAACGTACTCAAATTTGATGATACAGAAAATGCTGAATCATATTGGACAGTATCTAGGAAGGAAGATTACTCTACAAAATTACAAGAATTTTTTTACACCCAATTTTCATATTATTCTTTAAAATGGACACAAAAACCTTCACAAAAGGAAAAGGTTGGTCTACAAGAAAACTCGACATCTTGGAAAACGTACTTTCATTCTATCTTTCTTGAATCAAAAGATAGTTATGAACTTTCTTTTGGAAATCAAGAGCTAAAAATATTCGAAATGCTATTTGGCTTAGAACTAACCTATCCAATAAATAATTTAACTATAAAGTTAGACAAATTAAAATCGGAAAAAGGACTTGTAATTGATCAAGTCCTCAAAACGAAAGAACAAAATGAAAAGCTAAGAAAACAAATTGAAGCTGATCTTAAGTTTAAGAGAGAAGAATATAACAAAGCTATACAACCAATAAACAAAGAAATTATTGACACTGGATCGTTATACGAACTATATGAATCTTTGACTAAAAAGGTTAATGAAGAGAATCAAAGATTATCTTCAGCACGAAAAGCTTATAATACATTGGAAATCGAACTAGAGAATTTGAGAATTCAAAAGGAAGATATTACAAAAAAGACAAAGGATTTAATTAAAGAACGGCTATTTAAAGTTCGTAAAATAAATGATTTGAATGAGTATAAAGATAGTCTTTTCTTTTTTTCGAATTTAGAGATTAAGCACTGTCCTAATTGCGATCATAAAGTTTCTTCTGATAGGTTAGAAAAGCAAGTAAAAGAACATAAATGTTCATTGTGTAGTGAAGAAATCAAAGGAGATAATGCAGGTGAATCTCAAGAAAATTTCAAATCCAGGATAGAGGACATCAATAATAATGTAAGTAAGATAGATGAAACCATTTCCCAATTTCAGGTTGAATTGATTAAAGTAAATGAACTGAAAGAGGGACTAGAAAAAAAAATGAAACTAGTGGATCTTTTACCTCGATTAGATTTACATAAGGCTACGCAAGATGTATCGAATGTTGAATCTAAAATTAAAAGTGCTCTAGAGAACAACAAAGAAGTTCCTCGCCCTAATACTGAGATGTTATTAAAAGACATTGCAGTCTTAGAGTATAGAATACAAGAATTGAAGCTAGAACTAGATAGTGCTAAGCCCGAATTGAATTCTCCATATTTCGAAGATAAAATTAAACTATTGGAAGCTGCTATTGCTGAATTAAAACTAATGAGATTCAAAATAGGCAATGACTCTATTACAAAGCTTGAAGATATAATGTTGTCTAAAGTTAAATCATTTGGAATAAAAAATATTGAAAAAATTAGAATAACCGAAGGATTGGGTATTAGATATATTCAAGATAATATTTCAAAAGAATTTAAAAATCTAGTTGAGGGAGAACAACTTCGAGCAAAGATCTCATTATATCTCAGTTTGATAGAACTAGATATATCTGAGCGATTAGGAAAACATACACGTTTTTTGGTTATTGATAGTCCAGCCAAAGAAGAAGGTGATAAGTATTATTTAGCAGGTTTAATTTCTGAACTACAAAACATAGATAATAGGCTTGGTGATGAACTACAAATATTGATAGGTACAGCAGAGCGTGGATTTGAAAGAAAGTTTACGAATGAATTAATTTTCTCTGATGAACAGTTCGTATTCTAATGGCTAACAAAAAATGAATATTTGCAACTTTAAAGATTGGTCAATCCTCAACAAATTATCATTTTTAGAAGGAGAATTTGATTTGGGATCAATAAAGACAACTTATAATGACCCATATCTTTTCTTTAGAGATATTTTTATTGACTCTCAAGAAAATGCTTTTGTTAAGAAAAGAGCTCTTGAATTAATAATTAATTATACCCTCTTAGGTGAAATCCCTGTGCGAAAAACTATCGGTTTTCTTCTTGATGATGTGACACAAAGTAACGATCTATTTATATTAGTCTGTTGCTTAAAAAATTTGTATCTCTTTTATGAAAATGAACCCAATGAAATTGAATCTTTCTATTTGAAGTTTGAATCTGATGAGATTGAATTAATAAGTGAATGTCGATATGCATTGGGCGTTATATCATTCTTCAAAGCAATTGATATTAATGATCAACTTTGTTTTAGAAAAACAATAAGTGAAAGTCGCTCTCTTTTTGTTAATTCTTATAATTCCATTGAGAATAGAGATAATGCAGCTTTCTTTATTGCTGTTTGTGATATTATTTCAGTTGTAAGGTATGAACCATTGGTGTTAGAAAGTCATATTAAAACGATACAAGAAATACTGTGGAAGAGAAATATATTGTCTCTTAATTATAATAATCTAGGATTAGAAAATACCATATATCGTGTTGTCGTAAATTTAGCTAAAATAAACAAAGCCAATCCAGCCTCATGGATTGAATATAGAAATGAATTTCATAAATTATGCTCATCTTTATATGAAATAAAGAATATAGAACTAAAGAATCGTCTCTTTGAATCCAAACTTATATCAATCTTAGTTGAAGATATTGTAATTGATAATATTGAGCCATTCTTCATTATAAACTTCAAGGCACAAAAGATAAAAATAGAAGAATGTCTTAAAATTAAGAATCTATACGAATCAGAAAAAGATCTACTTACATATATTTATTCTTTAATTGATATATCTAGTCCCATTATATTAGAGAAAGAAAAACTAGAAGCTATTAAGAAGTTGCAAAATGCGTACCCATTAATAAATGTCAAAGATATTGATCAAATATTATCATTTGATAATTCAATTAACATTATCAATCAAATATTAAAAATATTTGAACAACAAAGAACTGATTTTACATTTGTATTAAGCCAAATAATGGCAGCATTAGTAAAACTACAAGGGGATTTCACATACAAAAATGCTTCAGAAGATGTTAGGAATACTAATGTTAGGAATTTGTTGGAAATGGCAGGTCTCCTCATAAAAGACCAAAGTCTTTGGGGCAAATCCAAAGCTGGAAGTAATTCAGGTGAGGTTGACATTATAATTCAAAACAAAGAACGGCTCCCATGCTGTATCATAGAAGCATTGAATCTAAATAGTTTGAAGCAAGACTATCTAAATACTCATATAACAAAACTATATGGATATGATCCTAACGGAGTTGAGAACAATATTATATTAGTGTATTCAGAAGCTGTTAATTTCTCTGAGTTTTGGATACGATATGTTGATTATATAAAAACATACAGTATCGGATTTACAGTTCAATCTTTTTTTGAGGAGAATTCAGGTTTTGGAAATATAAAAATTCTCAAAATTGAGTATATCAGAAATTGCTCTCAAACTAACTTATATCACATAGTCGTTAATTTTAATTATTGATGCTGTGTAAATATTTAGTAGACAAAATTTCTGATTTTTTATAATAATTACATCAACAAAATATAAATGACTTCTGATAAAAAAATATTAGCTCAAATAAGAAAGAATGTGGGTAATATGAAGTGGGAATGTATATGTGAAAAATGTAGTGAAACAGCCATTAATTCTCACCTCATACAAAGAAATGGGATTCTAAAAAGTTTGACTGAAAATGGACATTTATACGAAGTTAAGCAAAAAGATTTTTTTAGATTTGAGCGATCCTCTGCTCCTTATGAGTTCAAGCAAGTGGGTGTAGGACAAGCTATTTCACATTCTATATTCTGTAATCATCATGATACAAATCTTTTTATAGATATTGAAAAAACTATTCCAGATTTATCTGACTATAGAAGTCAATTGCTATTTAGTTATAGAGTTGTATGTGCTGAACTTCGAAAAAAAGAAATAGAAAAAGAATACTTTACCAGAATATCTAAAGCCAAATCCTTTAGTACTACTGACTTCATAGATGTATCAAAGGTTATGATAGAAGGTTATTCATATGGGATAGAAGATTTATCGTTATATCAACAACAATTAGAAGAAGAATTGAAAAATACTTCAGATAATTTTATTTTTAAATATTATAAATTTCCATTATTAGAAGTATATGCATCTTCAACATTTAGTTTTCAGGAGGGAATATCTGACCCCAATAAAATTAAGGATGTAGAAGTTTTTCATGGAGGCTTCATTCACGTATTACCTTTTAATAATTCTACAAATATATTAATTGGCTACAATAAAAAATATACAAATCCCAAAATGATAAATTATGTTTTATCTTGGGAAAATATAGACAATCAAGAATTTGGGCGTAAACTGACTGAATTATTTTGTGCGAGAATAGAGGGATGGGGTCTTTCTCCTAGACTAT
>JASLEN010000195.1 GCA_030151105.1 Dysgonomonas sp. | reverse complement strand
TGGAAATCTCGGCATATCTTCTACAATAGTAAATACCCCTTCTTTTTTTGATTTCATATCAGAAGCTCTTTTTTGCTCCTTCTCTAATTCTGTCTTTCCAAGCAGCTTAGCAAACTCTTCTCTAGTAAACTTTAATGTATCCTCTTTAGTAATTATGGTAACACCATCCTCTGGAACATCCATTGATAATATATCATCAGCCTCTGGAATTTTAGGAGTGTTTGTTTTTATAGGCACTTTACTATCACCTGGAGCACTTTTTTCGGCATCAGTACTACATTGCACATTGCCTAATATCAAAGCCAATGCTAGAGGTAAGACTAACAAAAACTTGCTTGACCATATTTTCGAAGTTCTTTTTTTATTCATCATGGTTATTCGTTTTTTAAGTTGTGAAATATTAAAATTATTAATAAAAGCCACACCGGTATTGGCTATACTAATCTGTAATAATGTATATTGATATTCTCTTGCATCCTCTTTATATTTCTGCACCTCCTGATCTGCAAGATATTCTAGATTGAGTTTCATTTCATTTTTGAGTAACCACACAAACGGATTCCACCAAAAGAGAATGCATATTACTTCGTATGCTACTACATCTACAGAGTGCCATTGCGATGAATGAGCCTTCTCATGTCTCACGATATCATCAATCTGATTCTTGCTTGCATTGCTTGTATTG
The DNA here is from genome assembly GCA_030151105.1 of Dysgonomonas sp. Classification (GTDB taxonomy): domain Bacteria; phylum Bacteroidota; class Bacteroidia; order Bacteroidales; family Dysgonomonadaceae; genus Dysgonomonas. The sequence continues at coordinate 5,524 of JASLEN010000195.1, read as the reverse complement.
ATGACGATCCAATGAAAAAAAGAATAAGATGCTGTAGAATTATCCTCTAGCATAACGAGTTTATGTTGCCCAAGCCTAGAAGACTTAGACTTACGCAATTGAAAGAATAGACTAATTAATTGCATCACAAATCGAAGAAGAAGAATTGTAGAGCCAAACAGCAGCAAAGCTATCAGAATATGCACTGATGTAAAAGCGCTGTTACTGATATCAGCCACTTCAGTGGCATTTGGCTGTGCAACTATCACTATTTCAGAGAGGAGATAGGCTGGCAAAGGCAACTCTGCCCTCTCAGCTACAGTCCAGTTCAAGTTGATGAACGGATAGAGCAACGAAAAAATAAGTGCCATAGCAAAATAACCTCTACGCAAACGCAGAAATGTTTCTTTTCTCAATAGCAGCATATGCAGAGCATAGAACATGGCTAAGCTCACAGATACTTTCAATAGATATGTAAGAAGTGTTTCCATGGTGTTTTGCTTTTACTTATTTGTTACGTCCTTCTTCAATCATTTTCACGATTTCTTCAAGTTCGCTATCTGATATTTTCTGCTCCTTCACAAAAAAGGAGACTAACTCTTTATACGAGTTTTCGAAGTAGTCTTTAACAACCTCCTTCAAAAACACTTTTTTATAATCCCTCTCAGCTATTTTGGGAGTATATACATTTACATTTCCATTTTTCGTAGAATGCAAATATCCCTTTGTTTCCAAATTCTTAACTATAGAAGCAACCGTTGTGTAAGGCGGCCTAGGCTCATCCAATCGTTCTATTACGTCTTTAATCATACACTTCTCTAGCTGCCATATTTGCAGCATTACCATTTCTTCTTGATGCGTCAACTTCTCCATTTGTTCAACCTTTATATAAAACCTCCATCTACGAAACTTTCGTAAATATACTACGAACTTTTCGTAAACAAAAGAAATTAGCTAAAAATTTTCAATCTACGTATAACATTTACAAAGGAAAAGAATGCGAAAAAATGAATACAGAATTGCAGAATACGAATATGCAAGCTATATTTGAGAGCTTTTGACAACGTATAATTTTAACTCTGATATACATTGAAAGATATGAAAAAACTATTCCTACTCCTCTTTTCAATCTTGTCACTTGTTACCTCTTGTGACAACACATCGCAAACAACTACCTTAGAACCTCCTAGACCCGAAGGACAAAAAGACGTACTCGGATTGGCAGTTGATCCTATCCCCGTTGTACGAGTTGGATTTATTGGTATTGGTATGCGAGGAATCCACGCTGTAAAACGCTTTATTCATATTGATGGTGTAGAAATAAAAGCAATTTGTGATATGGAGCAAAACTACCTCGACAGAGCTCAACATTTTCTACAAGAAGCCAATTTACCCAAAGCTGATGAATATATAGGGAACAAAGATGCATGGAAAGAGCTTTGTGAGCGTGATGACATAGATCTAGTATATATAGTTACTGATTGGGAGACGCATACCCCCATGTCTGTTTATGCTATGGAGCATGGCAAACACGTAGCTGTGGAAGTGCCAGCCGCTCTCACGATAGATGAGTGTTGGCAACTTGTGAATACTGCTGAAAAAACGCAACGACATATGATGATGTTAGAGAATGTCTGCTACGGAGAGTTCGAACTAGCAACATTAAATATGGCTCAACAAGGAGTTTTTGGCGAAGTACATCATACAGAAGGAGCATACATTCACGATTCGAGAGAAGAGAACTTCAATGAGAGATATTCAGAGACTAAAACCTATAAACTAGGAGATGACAAGGAATACCCTGTAATGTATGGCTATTATGACGATTGGCGAACAAAGTACAATGCTGTCCATGATGGTAATCCCTACCCCACACATGGACTAGGCTCACTAGCTCAAATATTGAATATACACAGAGGCGACAAAATGAATGTATTGGTGTCGCTTTCGTCCAATCAGTTTGGTATTACCGAATATGCCGAAAAACGTTTTGGGAAAGAGTCGCCACAAGCCAAGCGAGAATACAAACTTGGAGATATGAATACCTCTATCATTAAAACAGAGAAAGGAAAAACCATCATGATTCAGCATGATGTAACTAGCCCTCGTCCTTATAGCCGTATTCATCTAGTGAGTGGAACAAAGGCATTTGCTCAAAAATACCCATCGCAACAAATGACCTTCGATTCAATAAAGAACAGACCTTTAACAAAGGAGCAAGTAGATTCTGTACTCTTAAAATATGAATTTCCTTTCGTGACTGAGATCAAAGAGAAAGCTAAAGCTGTTGGTGGGCATGGTGGAATGGACTACATTATGGATTCTCGTCTTATCTACTGCTTACAAAATGGACTACCACTTGATCAAGACGTGTATGACGCTGCAGAATGGAGCTGTCTTGTAGAGTTGACAGAGCAATCTGCATTGAATGGTGGTAAACCTGTTCAGATTCCAGACTTCACCAGAGGGGCATGGAATAAGATTGAAGGATATAAGTTTGCATATAAGAAATAAAAAGAGATAACAAGAACAAAAAAAAGAGCAACTCAGTGTTGCTCTTTTTTATGATTTATCCTAAAACCTTATTCTTCGGTATAGTTCCCACAAACTCCTTGAGATAGAACGGTTCATAATAAGCTACATCGACAAAGTCCTTGTCTGCAAATGCCTTTTCCGCCAACCTAATCATATCCTTAGCACGAGGGAAAATATCATCTATAAAAAGACTATTCTTATCTCCTATCACCTCTTTACATTTATCTGCACCGTTGCCAAAGAAAGCTACCTTTTGAGATGCTAACACCTCTGCAAATGTAGATTCATCAACAATATCTGCAGCTGTTTCTTTTACTTTAGCCAAATCATGTGCAAAGATAGAATCATAGACTTCCATTCTTCGAGCATCTAGCATCGGACAAAGTAATACCGATTTATCTAAATTAGATTCTTGAGACACTCTATATGCCATTATCTTCAATGTTTCTATAGCAATCAAAGGAACACTCAAACCAAAGCACAAGCCTTTAGCCTCTGAGACACCAATACGCAAACCAGTATAAGACCCAGGGCCACAACTTACAGCCACTGCATCCAACTGAATAGATTTGCTGCGTACTTCTTTTATAGCCTCATCCACAAATACTCCAAGAATACTAGAGTGAGAAGGTCCTTCAGTTTCTTCTCTATAAAAAATTAATTTTCCATTTTGCGAAACTGCTACAGAACAAACATTAGTAGCTGTTTCAATATGTAATATACAAGCCATTGTAGTTAATATTATTTCTAAATCACAAAATTAATGAATTTAATACAAATGCTAGTTGATTAATCATCTAGCTTATGTTAAAAAAGAATTCTTTTTCGTACATTTGGTTAGCAACGTATAGAAACTAGAATAAGAACAACGAATTGTGAACAGGAATGGCTCCTAGCTGTTTACCATAAAACACATTTGATATATGGCAAAGAAAAAAATACAACAAAGAACTCCTAGAAGGAAAAAAAAAGGGGATATAATTAATCTTGTAGCCAATTTTTTTAATAAGAACTCAGACCAATCATTCACTTTAAAGCAAGTAACAGAACAGCTCAATCTGATGAGAGCTGCTGAAAAACAAATAACTCAAAATATTATTTTGGATCTCCTCGAAGATCAATTTATCGTAGAATCTGGAAGAGGGAAATTCAGAGCAAATACAAGGGGAATTCTTTCAGAGGGTAAATTTGAAAGAAGAAGCAATGGTAAAAACTCTTTCATTCCAGATGATGGAAGTGGAAACGTTTTCATTGCAGAACGCAATTCAGCCCATGCTATGGATGGCGACCGTGTGAAAGTACAAATGCAAGCTCTACGCAAAGGACGCCAACCAGAAGGAGAAGTGATTGAAATTCTAGAACGTAAACACACTCGCTTTGTGGGAGTATTAGACGTACAACCAAATTTTGCCTTTCTTGTGATGGATAGCAAAATTCTAGCTAATGACATCTTCATCCCTAGAGACAATTTAAAGGATGGAAAAGATGGAGACAAGGCAGTAGTGGAGATTGTGGAATGGCCATCGAAAGCCAAAAACCCTATTGGGAAGGTTATAGATGTGCTTGGTGTGGCTGGAGACAACAACACTGAGATGCATGCTATACTTGCTGAATTTGGGCTTCCATACAAATATCCAGAGGAAGTAGAAGAGGCTGCAAATAAAATATCTGAAGAAATTACTGAAGAGGAAATTGCAAAACGTGAAGACCTTAGAAAAGTTACAACGATGACCATAGACCCTAAAACGGCTAAGGACTTTGATGATGCCCTTTCTATTCGTCAGCTAAAGAATGGATTATGGGAAGTTGGAGTTCACATTGCAGACGTAACTCACTATGTGCAAGAAGGAGACATCATTGATAAGGAGGCTTACAGTAGAGCTACATCTGTTTACTTGGTGGACAGAACAATTCCGATGCTTCCTGAAAAATTGAGTAACGATTTGTGTTCGCTTCGCCCAAATGAAGATAAATTGGCACACTCTGTCATTTTCGAAATGGATCACGATGGCTTTGTCAGAAGTTCAAGAATAGTAAAAACAGTGATCAACTCTGATAGACGTTTTGCTTATGAAGAAGCACAAGCAATTATAGAGGGTGGAGATGGAGAATACAAAGACGAAATATTAACACTTAACGATCTAGCTCAAAAAATCAGAGAGCGACGTTTTGCCGATGGAGCCATTGCTTTTGACAGACACGAAACTGGTTTTGAAATAGATGAGAATGGGAAACCAATTAGTGTATTCTTTAAATATCAGAAAGAAGCTAACAAATTGATTGAAGAATTTATGCTTCTTGCCAACAGAACAGTTGCCGAATTTGTAGGAAAAGTTCCTGAAAGTCAAAAAGCTAAAACGTTCATCTATCGTATTCACGACCTTCCAAATATGGAAAAACTGGATAATCTTTCTGAGTTTATTCGTCGTTTTGGATACTACATCAAAACAGATGGTAGCAATGCAGCATTATCCAAAGCGATAAACAAGCTATTAGCAGATGTACACGACAAAGCAGAAGAGACTCTAATCTCTACTATTGCTGTACGTGCTATGGCTAAAGCAGTGTATTCTACAACAAACATAGGACACTACGGGCTGGCATTTGATTATTATTCGCACTTCACGTCGCCAATCAGACGCTACCCTGACATGATGGCTCACCGCTTACTTTCTCGCTACATTGCAGGAGGCGATAGCGTTAGCCAAAGAGAATACGAAGGCAAATGCGAACACAGTTCTGATATGGAACAGCTTGCAGCAAATGCCGAAAGAGCTTCAATCAAATACAAACAAGTGGAATTTATGGCAGACAAGCTAGGAATGGACTTCGATGCTGTTATCTCTGGAATTACTGAATGGGGAATTTATGCTGAGATAGTAGAAAACAAATGCGAGGGCATGATTCCAATTCGTGATTTGGACGATGACTTCTACGAATTTGACGAAAAGAACTACTGCTTGAGAGGTAGAAGAAACAAAAAAGAATATCGCTTAGGCGACCCACTAGT
>JASLEN010000190.1 GCA_030151105.1 Dysgonomonas sp. | reverse complement strand
GAATAGTGATACTTACATATTGATGTATGACGTATATATGAGAGGTAAGTATCAGTTTTGTGAGAGTAAAGATTTAGACATATTTAAAGTTGTAGATCAAGAAATAAGCATGGACTTTCACCCTCGACATGGTTCTGTGATTCCAATCACACGCTGGGAAATGAAGGCTCTTACAGACAAATGGGGAGTACCTAGCCACTTCGAGATGCCAACAAACCAAAATCCCATCATTGCAGGGTTCTATGCTGACCCTGAAATTTTATATGCTGAAAAAACAGGAAAATATTACCTCTACCCCACTAGCGATGGCTTTGATGGATGGGGAGGATGGTATTTCAAAACTTTTTCATCAAACAATCTTAAAGACTGGACAGATGAAGGCATCATTCTCGATCACAAGAAAGACCTTTCGTGGGCTGACGGAAATGCTTGGGCTCCATGTATTATAGAGAAGAAAATAGGAAAAGACAAATACAAATATTACTACTACTTTAGTGGAGGAAAGGAAGGAGAACCCAAGAAAATAGGAGTAGCTGTAGCCGATGATCCTACAGGACCTTTCAAAGATTCGGGGAAACCTCTTGTTGATTTTTATCCTAAAGGCGTTACAGGGGGACAGCAAATAGACCCAGATGTGTTCACAGATCCCCAAACAGGGAAGAGCTATCTATATTGGGGAAATGGATATATGGCTGGTGCAGAATTAAATAAGGATATGATTTCGCTAAAGAAGAATACTATAAAAGTAATGACACCAGACAATACTTTTCGGGAAGCTGTGTATGTTTTCTATCGCAAAGGTTTATATTATTTCCTTTGGTCTGAGGATGATACACGTAGCCCTAATTATAAGGTACGTTATGCCACAGCCAAATCTCCATTGGGAAAACTTACTATTCCTGAAAATAATATCGTAATAATGAGAGACGATGCTCGTGACATTTATGGAGCTGGTCATAACTCGGTTCTTCAAGTACCTGAGAGTGATGAGTGGCACATTGTTTATCATCGAATTCATAGACCTGGAGGAATGGATATGCCTAATGGTGCAGGTGGTTTTCACCGTGAAGTGTGTATGGACAGAATGGAGTTTGATGAGGATGGAGCTATCAAACAAGTAATACCTAGTTTATAAAGAAAAGTCAGCTAAAGAATACTCTTTTACCTAAAAACTACTCTTATAAAAAGCGAGCCTATATATTGTAGGCTCGCTTTTTTATATGGATTTATCCCGATTAATATCTAAGATTACTTGGGCAACGACTTAGCATCCTTATCAATAAAACTTTGAGGAATAGGCAATAACATATTTCGATCATCAAAAGCGCCATCCACATAAACAACTATATATCTACACATTACAAATAAGTCTCTATTTTGTCATAGATAAATGTTATTCATTCATCTTACCAGATGTATAAAAATAAGGGTGGTTTATATGCTCAAATTTACCAATCGTCAATAGATATTCCTAAAACGCAGTTTTTTGCAGTTTTTAACTTAACTTCGATAGAGGCTTTTAAGATAAAATGATCCCCCAATAAATACTAACACCTTTGGGGAAGAATTGCAAATACAGTTCTAGATTAGAATAATATAGGTCGCATCTAACACTTATTTTCGTTCAAAATTCACGCTCTTGAAAGTCCAGTATTCCTATGCAATTATTAAAAACTAAATTAATGCAAGACTTATGAAAAAGAAATGCCTTTTTTATTTTTCACTTTGCTCTCTATTGTTCTTCTCTGCTTGTAGTAGCAGTGATGAACATATGATAGATGAGGGCGGAAGTGGAGAAATTCAATTCAACTTGAGTTCTAATGTCTCCTACCCTTCTAGCCCAGCGGGCACAGGATCGAGAGCATTGGATGATGCTCAGGATATTAATAACTATACTGTAGAACTATCCAATGCTAGTGGCACTAAGGTGTTCTCTAAACTCTACAAAGACATGACTCCTAGTATGAATGTGGATGCGGGAGCATATCTAGTACGAGCTTTCTGGGGCGAAGATGTACCAGCAGGCTACGATAAGTTGTATGTAGAAGGTAGTATGCCATTTGCTTTGGGCAAAGGGGAAAGAAAGGATGTAAAGTTTACATGTGTACCTGCCAATGCTAAAGTAAAGGTTGTGTATTCTAGCGATTTCAGCCAGTATTACTCTGACTGTACTATTGGTTTCAAGACACCTCATCTACTGTCTCCATTTTTAATGCCAAAATCGGATAGCAACAAATCGCTATACTTGAAAGCTGGCAACGAAGATGATCTGACTTTGACATTTAGCTTAAAAGACAAAAATGGTGCAACAATAGTACCTAAAGGATTTGGCGAACAAAAACTAACAGTGAGTGCTAGAGACTTCTTGACTATCACCGTAAAACCTAAAGTGACAGAAGTAGAGGCTGGAAAAATTAAAGGGATCACAGTTACTATCGATACTAGTGTGGATAGTGAGGTAATTGAGATTACTATACCTGACGATTTTTTATAAGGAAACCAATTACGTAAAACAAAAAGAGACAATATAAATATGAAAAGGATAATAAATTTAACACTTTCGCTAGTGCTACTATTTGTAGTATTGCACTCGTGTAGCTCGAATGACGACTTGCGTCCTGCGGATGGAGCAACAGGCGTGATGATGTTGCAAATGAAAACAAACAAGCCTACAAACATACTTTCGCAAATAGCTAAAGATGTTTCGGATAGTGGGCATCAGTTTGCAGAGGAAGACGTGGATGTAGAAAAATATACTGTCAACATCTATAACCGAGTATCAGGCGAACTTGTGAAAACAGCGAACTACAAGGATCTACTAGATCAAGGTGGTGAGGTTAAACTAGAAGTAGGAAACTATACCGTAGAGGCTTTCAACTACGATGGCTCTAGTGTAAAAGCTTCAAACAGACCATATTTTTATGGAAAATTTGATTTTCAGATAAAGGAAGATACTAAAACAAACGTTACTGTAGTATGTCGCTTGACTAATGTAGGTATAGTTCTTAATCTTACTGACAAGTTTAACACTATTTTCAAAGATGATTATACTATTGAGGTAGATAATGGAGCAGACGCATCTTGCACCTACAACAAGGACAATATCAATAAGCCTTTTTACCTACAAGTACCAGAAAACTCTTCTGTAATCAATGTTTTGGTAAAAGGAACAACTAAAGATGGAAACAAAGTTGAGCATCTATCTGTCATCAATCATCCAGAAGATGCTGAAGGTGGCAATAAACTAAAAGCCAATGAAATTTTCATTATCACAATAGACCCTGATGAAAATCCTTCTGTTGAGTTTGAGTCTAAAGTATCATGGAAAATTAGTGTAAATCTAATGATGAACGAAAAGAACAAACTAATAGAAATACCTACTGAGAATATTTCGAATGGCGAAGATCCAGATCCTAAGCCAGAACCAGACAACACGATTGAAATTATAGGTTTGGATAAAACATATAATATCTCTTTGTCTTCGAGCGAGGTTCCAACCGTGGAGGTAAAATTCATTGTACCAAAAGGAATAGAAAACCTATTTGTAAAAATTGAATCTGACAATGCAGAATTTGTAGATATTCTAAAAGCACTAGAATTGGCAGAAGAATTTGACCTTGCCAATCCTGGAGAGTTACCTCTAGGTACCAATGGAGGTATAGGTTTGATAGATGAAAATGATCCAATAAAAGGTAAGACTGAATACGACTTCAAGCTTACAGACTTTATGGCAATGCTAAAAATCACTGGCAAAGGTGGCAATCAATTCAAGATCAGAGTTGTGGACGGAGACTCTAAAACAGCAAGTGGAAAACTAACTGTGAATGTTGTAGATTAAGACTAGAGTCTGAGTAAAAAACTAAAACATAATTTGATAGACAATATGAAAAAACTAATATATACCATACCATTATTATTCTTAATGGCTCTTGTGGGCTGTAGTAGCGATGATAATGTAGTAGATGAAGTTGGATATCTACAACTATCGGCTGTAGAGATAGATAAAAATATAACAGCTACATCACGTGCTGCCTCAACTTTTGATGATGCTCAAATAATGGCATTAGACATACTGAGTGGAACTGAAGTTGTAAAACATGTAGATGATTGGACACAATTGGCTGACACTCCTATAGAACTAAGCGTAGGCGAATACATTGTGAGAGCTTATCCTAAAGGAACTAGTGCTCCCAAACAAGGCGTAGGCATCGATCCATACTATTTGGGACAAACAAAAGTTCTGATTAAGAAAGGTGAAATTCAAGCTATAAACATTAACTGTACATTGGCTCAGAGTATGGTTTCGTTCAGCTATTCTGACCAGTTCAAAGCGGCTTTCCCAACCTATTCGGCTGCACTTTCTAATAGTATAGGAACAGTAGCTATTCCATCTACTGAAACTAGACCAGCCTATATGGTGAGTGGAATAGAACTAACTGCTGCTCTAACGGTTACTAATACTGATGGAGAAACAAATACTCTTACTCGAAAAATTGCTGACGCAGCCAAAGAGCGTTATCACTATAAACTAAGATATGATCTTAGTGATAATGGCGGTGGAGCCTCTGGTGAGTTTACTGTTGAGGTGGATGATGTTTCTAAAGAGTTTTTAGTAAATGTGAAAATACCATACAAGCCAAAGGCTCAAGGAACTTTTATAACAGAAGGCTCGAACCCTTGGGGTAAATTTGCATACATGACAGGTACTGCTACGCTAGATGGAGAGACTGATCCTGTGGTATTCAAGTACAGAAAACAAGGAGAAGAAAACTGGATAACAGTTGCTTCGGTATTGAAAGATTCGAAGTATGAAGCAAAAACTAACGAGATAGATTTTAGTAAAACTTACGAGTATGCAATTGCTTGCGGTAGCAAAATGGGTGAAGTAAAAACCTTCACTACAGAAAACTTCGAAGTTATAAAGAATCTTAATCTGGATACTTGGTCTCAGAGTGGTAAAAACTGGTTCCCAAATACAGATACCTCAGACTCTTATTGGGCTACTGGTAATACGGGTGTTACAATTTTAGCTTCTTCCAACACTACACCAATCAATGCTGCATCAGGAGGTTACAAGGGAGCTAGATTAGAAACAATTAGCATGTTCCTTGTTGGCTATGCTGCTGGTAATCTATATATTGGAGAATTTGACATAAGTAAAGGAGGGACATCCAGACCAAAAGATAATGTAACATTTGGTAGAGATTATGATGGTGCTCGCCCTGTTGCGATGTCAGGAAAATATAAATATACTTCTAAAGAGATTGACAACGCAAAAACAGCAAAAATACCTGCTGATAGAAAGTTAAGTTCAGATGAATGTCATATCTATATTCAGCTATCGGATGCTAATGATAAAGAAATTGGATATGGTGAGTTCTTTAGTAATCAGACAATAAGTGACTATGCTGATTTCAATATCAATATCAACTATAGCGATATGGTTTCTAAACCTGCTAAACTGACCATTGTAGCTACATCAAGTCGCTATGGAGGAGAGTTTGAGGGTAGAAAAGTAGTTGGCCAAGTTGGAAAAGGGAGTACCTTATGGGTA
>JASLEN010000182.1 GCA_030151105.1 Dysgonomonas sp. | reverse complement strand
TTTAAAATAGAGGCGATAAATATCTTCATTTTCTTCAAATTTATTTTTAATAAGTAGAATCTCTTCGGAAATTGCTGTTCCTTGAAGTACACTTTTAATCAAATATTTTATATCTAAATTATCTTCTAACATGACTCTGATTTTTTGTATAAAATATTATATGGAAAAATAAATAGCAATAAGCAATATCAAATATTTATCTAGATGTTCTCGCAAGTGATCCAACGCTTTACGCATTCTATCTTCTATTGTTCTCACCGACACACCTATACTATCTGCTATTTCCTTATATTTTTTATTCTCAAACCTACTCATTTCAAAAACAAGCCTATACTCTGACTTCATTTCATCAAGTCCATTCTGAATAACAGTTTCTAGCTCTGATTGTAAGATATAATTTTCGACCTCATAGTCAATCAGATCAGCACTTGCCTCATAAAGATGGATATGATTTCGTACTCTTGTCTGTTGCCGTAGATAATCAATACAATGATTTCGTACCATCCGCAACAGATAAAATTTTATCGAACTCTTGACATGTAATTCACTAGCATTACTCCAAAATTTCATAAATACATTCTGGATAATATCCTCACAAATACTTTTATCTGCAATGAAACTACCAGAATACAATAGGAGATCAAGATAAAACTTATTGAAAACAATGGAAAAAGCACTGTGATCGCCTCTTTGTATCAAAGCATGTAATTTTTGATCATCAAAATTATTTTTCACAGTTTGCATATTAGACTCCAACTCCTCTCAATATATTATATCCATTAACAAATCAAAGATAACTGTTTTTTATAAGTTTATTTAGACTTAATTCGTAATAATAAATTGCACTCATGAAGTTAGATTATCAAGTCCTATCTCTTATACATTGGATAGAAATAAAAACAATACCAAAATGGAAGACTTATTATCATAGAATTTTTAACTTTGATACAAATATCAGAATATACGAAGATGATGATTAGGCTTGTAAGTATATTCAAGAAACTGCTCATTTACTGTTAATCTAACCCTTTAAATCAAAAAAAGAATACATGAAAATGATAAAAAAACGAGTCCCATGAATATTACTATTCGAAAAACGATTTTGTATTTCCTTTCTATTATTCCCCTATGCATGCAAGCAAAAGGGACAGAGCCTGAGTGGCAAAGTCAATATGCAATAGGACAAAACAAAGTAAAACCACACTCCTATGTTTTACCTCACAATTCCAACGACGAGGTAAGAGAGGTCAATCATCATTCATCTCCTTATTTCCTTGATCTCAATGGCAAGTGGAAGTTCAATTGGACTAAAGATCCAGACAAAAGACCTAAAGATTTCTACAAGTCTGATTTTTATGTAGGCAATTGGGGAGATATCAACGTCCCAGGCAATTGGGAAAGACAAGGCTATAGCTATCCTATCTACGTGAACGAAACTTATGAGTTTGACGACAAGCTATTCAACTTCAAGAAAAATCCTCCATTTGTTCCCTATCATGAAAATGAAGTTGGGTCATATCGCAAGTCTTTTACCCTACCTCAATTGTGGGAAGGGCGAAGAGTTGTATTCTGTTGCGAAGGTGCAACCTCCTTCTACTACATTTGGGTCAATGGTGAGTTTGTTGGCTACAATCAAGGTTCTAAGACTCCAGCAGAATGGGATATAACTGATAAACTAAAAAGTGGAGAAAACACTATTTCGATGGAAGTCTATCGCTGGAGCGCGGCATCATACCTCGAATGTCAAGATATGTGGAGAATGAGCGGAATAGAACGAGATGTCTATCTATACAGTACACCCAAGCAATATATCGCTGATTTTTCAGCAACATCTACTTTAGAGACTCAAAAGTATCGTGATGGACATTTCAATTTAGAGGTAAACGTAGAGGGAGAAAAGCTTGGTTCTACAGTATCATACAGTTTGATAGATAATGATGGAAAAACAATATTGAGCGAAGAAAAACAGATAACAGAGACTAATAAAGTTAGTTTTAAACCAAGTGTTATATCAGATGTAAAGGCTTGGAGTGCAGAGCATCCTAATCTTTATACGCTGGCGGTCAAAATTAAAAATGGAACAAGTGAATATCTCACAGGCTCCAATATTGGATTTCGAACATCAGAAATAAAAGATGCCAAACTATGTATAAATGGGCAACCTATTTTGGTAAAAGGTGTCAATAGACATTCAGCTTCGCAACAAGGACGTACCGTTAGTAAAGAACTAATGATTAAAGACATTGAGCTAATTAAACAGCTGAATATCAATACAGTTCGCAATGCTCACTATCCACAAGATGCATACTGGTATCACCTGTGCGACAAATATGGCTTGTATATGATAGACGAAGCCAATATAGAGTCTCATGGTATGGGCTATGGTGCAGCCTCGCTGGCAAAAGATACAACTTGGCTACCTGCACATATGGATAGAACACAACGCATGTATGAACGAGCTAAGAATAATCCTTCTGTCATCATTTGGTCACTAGGTAACGAAGCTGGCAATGGCATTAACTTTGAGAAAACATACGATTGGTTGAAATCAGCAGATAAAACTCGCCCTGTACAATATGAACGTGCTGAAGAGAATTACAATACAGATATCTATTGCCGCATGTATCGTTCTATAGACGAAATAATGAAATATGTGTCACGTAAAGATATCTATAGACCTTTTATTTTGTGCGAATATGTACATGCTATGGGAAATAGTATGGGAGGGCTAAAGGACTATTGGGATGTGTTTGAAACAGAGCCAATGGCTCAAGGTGGATGCATTTGGGATTGGGTAGATCAATCGTTTTATGAAGTGGATGAAAATGGAAAATGGTTTTGGAGCTATGGTGGCGACTATGGTCCTAAGGATGTGCCTTCATTCGGCAATTTTAGTCTCAACGGAGTTGTTACAGCATCAAGAGAGCTTCGCCCACATGCTCAGGAAGTAAAGAAA
>JASLEN010000396.1 GCA_030151105.1 Dysgonomonas sp. | reverse complement strand
AAAAGGAAATGCTTTATGCACTTCTCTTTGATTCTGATGATGATGTGGCTTATCAAGCTGCTTGGGTGATGACTCATTATTCTTCAATGGAAAATAAGTGGTTGTGTCAAAAGCAAAATGAATTGATGAACGCAGCTATGGCTTGTGAACATGGTGGAAAGCGTAGGCTGATTTTGACTCTTCTTTATAATCAGCCTATGATAAATCCCTTGCGAGTCGATTTTCTCAATTTTTGTTTTGATTGTTTTCTTTCTCCCAAAGAGCCTATTGCAGTGAGGTCGTTAGGGATGAAGTTAGCTTACGAACTGTGTCGGCTAGAGCCTGAATTGTTGCCAGAATTAAGGGTATCCTTAGAGACTATGGAGACCGTGTTTAGTCCTGCAATAGATAGCTCTCGAAAAAAAATACTCCAGGCGATAGACAAGGGAAAGAGTCTTCAAGTATTCTAATCTCTACTCCTTAATATATAAATCCATATAAATAGGTAGGTGGTCGCTTGTGCCGCCTAGATAGCTCCATCCCGAAAAGGTGCGAAAGGGCTTTGTTCCTCCATATTTCTCGTCTTCTTCGAGTAAGAAGGAAGGGGAAAAGATGTGAGCTGTATTGTCTATTATGTGTGTCTGACGATTCTTATTCAATAAATTACCACTAACGATAAACTGGTCGAGATAGGTCCATGTTCCCTTGTGATTATAAGAAGCGATTTCTTTCTTCTTCTTTCCATGATGGAGAAACATATTATATATATGGTGATTGTCTATTTTGTCACTCAAGCTTTTTGCTCCTAAAATATCTTTCATGCTAATGTCAAAAGGATAGTCATTGAAATCTCCCATAATGATAATATTAGCGTGCTTGCGTATTTTGTAAATACTATCTACCTTTTGCTTCAACAGCTTTGAGACTTCTATTCGAAGAGGACGGGATTTAGCAATGCCTTCGGTGCGAGAAGGGTAGTGACAAATAAAGATGTCTAGAATATCGTTGTTGACTATGTTGCCTACTACATGAAGAATGTCTCTTGTCTTTCGATTGTTTTCTTTATCAATAATAGGAGTGTAACTTTTCTTTTGGATGAGGTGAAACTGATCTCTTTGATAGAGAAGAGCAACGTTTGAACCTCTCGTGTCTTTAGAGTTGGTGATGACGTATTTATACTTGTGTTTTGCTAAGGATGACTCTTGGGTAAGATGTTTTAAAACTGCAGAGTTTTCTACTTCACACATCCCAACTAGCGCTGGAGGATACTTCCCTCCTAGTGATGATATGACTTTGCTAACGTCTTCTATTTTCTTGTGATAACGATAGCTTCCCCAATGTAGATTGCCTGTGGGGGTGAGGTCGTCGTCCAAAGTTTTAGGATTATTGATGGTGTCATAGAGATTCTCCACATTGTAGAACATTACTCTGAATGGTTCTTGAGCAAATAGCCATTGACAACCCAGAAGTAAGAAAAGTGTGATGAGTATATGTTTACATACTCCACTCATAGGCTCCTATGTCTGGCTTGTTGGTGGTTCGAGATACTCCTCTTAGGTCTAGTGGAGCATATTTGGCGAATTCAGCGTTGGCAGTATTGATAGCTGCTGAGCCTTCTATAAGTTCAAAACTATAGATGTATCTTTGGTTTTCATTCAGGTTCTTAAATAAGAATGGAGAATCAGTGTTCCATATTGTTTTCTTGAATCGGACATCTTCGCTTGGGTATAAGGCTTGAATAAGGCAATTATTGAACGAGAAAGGTGCAGCTTCGTTCACATATATACCTAGCTCAGTTTGCATAGAGCCTACAATTATCGAGTTCTTGAAATCACATTTCTCGAATTTGTACTTCACTCCTTTATCTTCTTCATTTAAAAGTACAGATGAATTATTGCGAGCATGCCACCTATAGTAGTTGGCAATGGTGCAATGTAGGAATGAATAATCGCCACCTATAAGATTGAGTAGGCTACCTCTTGAATTGCTTACTTGACAATTGACTGCATCTATTTTGGCGTTGACTGCTTTGATTCCAAACTCGGCAGTATTGTGTACAATGGTATTGATTAATGTTGCTTTTTGTTGCTTGGGCGTAGATGGTAGAAAATTTAGACCTTGATACGAACCTCTGATTCTCACGTTTTCGAAGATATTGTCAAAGCTATTTGCTCCAACTGTAATTCCTTGCCATTGTCCAGATGCATTGTCATAGAGGATGTTTCGCTCTAGCATATCAAAGCGATGGGTTCTGAATGTAATCGGTTTTTGAGGTGTTCCTTTAGCCACTATTGTGCCATTGATGGTGATGGAGGCTTGTTTGTCTAGGTAGAAAGTCGCTCCTGCTTCTACTTCTAGTGTTACTCCTTCATTGATTGTTAAGGAGTTTTTTATGTAATATCCTTTTTCGGCTGACAGTCTGGTGTTGGTGCTAATAAGCTTGTTGTCCCAAACTTCTACATTAACTCCATATGCTCCCAGTCTGATATATTCTGTATTGCCATTCCACTTTAGAGAGATAGCATCTTCCACAAGAATGTTTGTTCCCTTTGTTTCATTCAGCTTGGCATCTACCATTATATATATACTGTCTTTGCGAAGCAGATCTACATCTTCAAATTTAGTACCCGATTGTCCATCTACATTTATTCTGAAACCAGAAGTGCTGGCATTTACAAGTTCTATGCTTTCAAATGATATTGAGTTGTTGTTCCTATTATAAACTTTAACTCTTTGCATGGGAGACGGAATTGTTGTGAACACAGTGTCGAAGCGTAATGTGTCGGCTGAGAACTCTAACTTTAGGCTAGAATCTGACGAAAATTTATCACTTTCTTCGCAAGCCGTAATGATGGCAACTAAAGTAAATAGTAAAATAGAAAGCTTTAGAAATTGTTTCATGTTCTGCTTGAGCTTGTTTTGTTGATATTCACAGTTTTCAAAGATAAGATTTTTAGTTTTAATATAGAGAAATGCTCAACCTAAATGAATAGATTGAGCATTTTGAATTTAGCTTTTAGGCTATGTTTAGCTACATACACCATCAATAGAGCAAGACTGACCAGAGATGGTTCCACCCTCTGATGTTGTTCCACTTTCCCAATCAGCATAGGCTGTTTTGAGTGCTTTTAGATAATCTTCTACCTCTATAGAGCCCTCGATGATTTGATTGTAGTTCAATCTGTAGAACGGAATGTATTCTAGTTTAAACTTTGTTTCAGCACGTTCCATATCTTTTTTGATTCTGTCATAGAACTCATCACTATCGAGCATTTTGTTGATGTCATCAGCTTTCAAACCTATTTCCTCTCCTAAAGAAACTAGGGTTTGTCTATCGCTGATGTTTTTGCCATCTATAAAATATGCTCTGAACAGCACTTCTTCTGCTTCAGTTGCCAATCCTGATTTTGCCGCCAATTTTACCAAGCGGAGAGCATCAGATGTGTTGGTAATTACCAAGTTGTCGAAATCATAGTTGAGTCCTACTGTTTTTGCAATAGCAGCAACTTTGTTTTCGTGTTCTGTAGCTTCTTCTAACGACATGTTATAGCTATTGGCTAAATGCTGGTATGCCGAGATGCCTGCTGCTTTTTTAGGAAGCGAAGGGCTAAGCTCGTAGCTGTACCATACAAGTTCTATTTTTTCTTTATGTTCAAACTGGTCTAGTGCCATTTCTAGCTTTCTTTTGCCTATGTAGCAATAAGGACAAGCGATGTCTGACCAGATTTCTATTCTCATTTTATCCATGATTTGTATGTGTAATTAAATTTGTTTTGAGATTAAAAACCACAGAGTGAATATCTTTCAATTCACTCTGTGGCAGGTAATAAAATTTCTAAACTATACTTTCACAAGTATAAGTAGTTAAACAAACAACTTACTTATTTGTTCGGTATAGTTTTGATTACTTCTAGTAGGAACTCCCACCATTTAGCTACCGAAGGAATATTCACCTGTTCGTCAGGAGAATGGGCGTCAGTAATAGTTGGACCACAAGAAATCATATCTAGGTGAGGATATTTTTCGAGGAATAGTCCGCACTCCAAACCTGCATGGATTGCTTTTATTCCAGCCTCAGTGTTATATAGTCTCTTGTAAGTATCTTTAGCAACATTCAATATTTGTGAATTCATGTTGGGCTGCCATCCTGGATATCCGTCAGAGTTCACAACTTCTGCTCCTGCCAAAAGGAAAGTTGCGCTTACCATATTCACAATATTTTCTTTCAACGACTCCGAAGAGCTACGTTGACTAGCCATGATGACTATCTTGTTGCCTTCTTTCATTTTTACCGAAGCTAGATTTGTAGATGTTTCCACAAGTCCTTCCACATCGGCGCTCATGTTCATTACTCCATGCGGACAAGCGTAGATGGCATTCAACAGATTATCTGTTGTTTGTTTGTCAATTGTATTTGTTGGAGTGTCAGCAGATTCAATCTTCATTTTCAGATTTGGATCTACATGTTTCAATTCAGCTTCAATAAGTGGAGCTAGTGTATTCAACTCTATTGTCACCTCTTCTTTCTTGTTGCTTGGTACTCCTGCAATAGCATATGCCTCACGAGCAATAGCATTGTGAAGATTACCTCCAGAAATTTCGGAAAGGATGATGCCATATTTCTTATTGATTTGCCACAAGTAGCGGTTCAATATTTTATTAGCGTTACCAAGACCAACATGAATTTCTGATCCAGAGTGTCCTCCATTCAATCCTGTTACTGATACCTTGAACCAAAAATAGTTGATAGGTGCAGGCGTTGGTTTGTAGGTAAATGTTGCAGTTGTAGTTCTACCGCCTGCACATCCTACGTAGATCTCTCCCTCCTCTTCAGTATCAAGATTTATAAGAATGTCACCAGTCAAGAATCCTTTTTCTAGGGCATGAGCCCCTGTCAATCCAGTCTCTTCATCTACTGTAAATAGACATTCTAGTGGGCCATGCTCAATATCGTTAGATGCAAGAATTGCTAGTCCAGCTGCCACACCTATTCCGTTGTCAGCTCCTAATGTCGTTCCCTTTGCTTTCAACCAATCACCTACCACTTGAGTTTGGATAGGATCGTTGTCGAAGTCATGCTCCGTTCCACTATTCTTCTCACACACCATATCCACGTGTCCTTGAAGGATAAGGGTAGGTACATTTTCTTTCCCTTTGGTTGCAGGTTTTAAGATTACAATATTGCCAGCTTTGTCTTTTTTTAGCTCCAATTTATGCTCTTTGGCAAAATCTTCGAGGTATTTAATGACCTTCTCTTCCTTCTTCGAAGGGCGAGGTATTTGGGTCAACTCGTGAAAATAGTGCCAAACTATGCTTGGCTTTAAGTCTTTTATAGTCATAATTATATATTTGTTTTTAGTATTTTAGATTCTCAATAATTCATAGTTTTCTAAACTTGAATCCTTAAAAATAGGTAGATAATGACGAATTAACAATGTTTTTACAACTTTTATTGGTTTAATAATGGTGTTCTTTTAACATAATACTATATCTTTGTGCCTAGTGTTGAAATTAGGGTCGTAGAACTCTAGCAAATTAATAATGGTTGATTAATCTAAAAAAACAACAAAATATAATGAAGAACGTTTCTTGTATTATTAATGGAACAATAGCATTAGCTGTTATTGCGTTTTCTGTCTTATTCTTTTCTTCATGTAAGGAAACAGGCACAAGTACACCAACTCAAAATGTTGCAACTGAAGGTGAAGGACTTTCGGGTGCTAAATTGCCTATTGCTTATGTAAACATCGACTCATTACTTATAAACTATGAGTTTGCGAAAGAAATGAATGAAGGATTGACCAAAAAGATGGAAGACATCAGAGTGACAATCAATCAAAAAACAAAAAAACTAGAAAAAGACGGAGCAGATTTTCAACACAAAATGCAAAACAATGCATTCTTGTCACAAGAACGTGCTGAACAAGAATACAACCGTATTCAAAAACAACAAATGGAATTGGAACAAACTGCACAACGTTTGCAAAACGATTGGATGACTGAGCAACACCAAGTGAATCAAAAAATAACTGATTCGGTACGTGTGGCTTTGAAAAAATATAACGAGACTGCTAAATATGAAGTTATCTTCAATATGAGAGAATTTGAGAATATACTTCTAGCCAATCCAGCTTACGACATAACGGAGCCAGTGTTGACTCTGTTGAATAGTCGATATAGCAAGGCAGCCGCTGATAAGAAATAAAATTAATGAAGAATATAAATAGGATAACTACTTGTTAGGTTATCCTATTTTTTTGCGATATAGCCACTAACATAGTTTAAAAAGGGGTAGGAGATGATGAACAAGCAGAAGCAATATGGATTGATTGGGTATCCTTTAGGACACTCATTCTCGAGTAGTTTCTTCGCCGAAAAGTTTTTACTCGAAGGTATTGATGCTATGTACTCCAACTACGAAATTGCATCTATCGATCAACTGAAAACTATCTTAGAACTCAATACGCATCTTGTTGGTTTCAATGTTACTATACCTTATAAGGAGCAAATCATTTCTCTATTGGCAGGTATAAGTGCTGAGGCAAAGGAGATAGGAGCGGTCAATGTTGTTAGCGTGCATCAGGTTAATGGCAAAGCTGCACTCTTTGGATACAATTCGGATGTGGTAGGCTTTAATAATTCTATTAAGCCTCTTTTAAAATCTACGCATACTAAAGCCTTAGTATTGGGTACAGGTGGAGCATCTAAAGCAATTGTTTATGGCTTGAAGAAGCTGGGACTGGAAACTCAGTTGGTCTCTCGTACGAAGGGTGAGAATACGATTACTTACGACGAGCTAGATGCTAGATTAATGAATGAGTATAAAGTGATTGTCAACTGTTCGCCACTAGGCACATATCCTAATGTGGACGAAGCTCCTGCAATTCCTTACGAATTGCTGACTGGGGAGCATCTACTTTATGATTTGGTTTATAATCCAGCAGAAACAGAGTTTTTGAAGAGAGGAAAGATGAAAGGTGCTGCCATCAAAAATGGAGCAGAAATGCTAGAGCTGCAAGCGCTCGAAGCATGGAGAATATGGAATGAAGAAGAAAAATAATAATATAGAAGAAGGGATGAAAGTAGTAAATTTATCAGAGCAAAACACTATTCTCAATCGTTTTGTGAGCGAGATTAGAGATGTTAAAATTCAAAAGGATAGCCTACGTTTTAGACGTAATATTGAGCGTATAGGTGAAATAATGGCTTATGAAATTAGTAAAGAGTTGACTTATAAACAACTGGAAACTAAGACCCCTCTTGGTATTGATGTGACGAATGTACCTGCCGATCCTATCGTTATAGGAACTATCCTTAGAGCAGGATTGGTTTTTCATCATGGATTTCTAGGGTATTTTGACAAAGCCGAGAATGCTTTTGTGTCAGCTTATCGTAGATTCCGTGAAAGCCAAAATAGCTTTCATATTGATATTGAATATATTGCTTCTCCAAAACTGGATAATAAAGTCCTTATCTTGACTGACCCTATGCTTGCGACAGGTGGAAGTATGGATTTGTCTTATCAAGCTTTGTTGACAAAAGGAGAGCCTAGCCATGTGCATGTGGCAACAATCATAGCTAGTCAACAAGCTATTGATTATTGTGCGAAGCATTTTCCACAAGACAAAACAACAATTTGGGCAGCAGCTATCGATCCAGAGTTGAACGATCATGCCTATATTATTCCTGGACTTGGTGATGCTGGTGACCTAGCATACGGACAAAAGGATAATTAAACAGATATAGAATTTTCTATTTTTATTAGTTAGTATAAAGGTGGGGAAGGGCTTAGGCGCTTTCTCACTTTTGCTTTTCTAGTTCATTAGTTTATGAATACTTTTTAGGTAACCTCAGCATGATGCAGAACAGAGCAACCACTCCCAATAGCATTGGATAGTAGAGATGTGGCACAATCTCAATTGGGTTGACCTTGGCTATTCCTGCTGCAATTAGCAATTGAGCACCATAAGGCAACAAGCCTTGGATGAAGCATGAAAAAGTATCGAGTAAACTTGCTACCTTCTTGTTATTCAATTTAAATCTTTCACTAATATTCTTTGCGATTGGTCCTGTTACAATGATTGCAATAGTGTTATTTGCTGTACACATATTGGTGATGACAAGGAGTCCTGAAATGGCAAGTTCGGCACTTCGTTTCGATTTTGTACGCTTCGTTATTTTGGAGGTTAGCCACTCTATTCCTCCATTGTAGGTAATCATGCCAAATATCCCTCCAGCCATTAGCGACACGATAATCAATTCTCCCATATCTCCAACAATTCCGTTGCTCATGCTTGCTGTCCAATCCCATACCGAAATGCTGCTAGTAGCCATACCAATTGCCCCCGAGAGGACAATCCCGATAGCCAAAACAGCAATGACATTTACTCCAGCAATAGCAGTTATTAGCACAACGATATATGGAATCACTTTTAGCCACTCAATATCAGAGGCTGCAATACTAATATTTGATTGTGCTCCAAATCCTTGATAGAGGTATATGAAAAGCATTAAGAGGGCTACGGGTAATGCGATTCTTATATTGACCCAAAACTTGTCTTTCATTTCGCATCCTTGCGTGCGTGTGGCGGCAATTGTGGTATCGGAAATAAACGATAGGTTGTCTCCAAACATAGAACCTCCAACTACAATCCCTAACATGGCAGGAATAGGAATACCTATTTGTGACGAAATTCCTACAGCAATAGGTGCTAGGGCAGCAATTGTGCCGCATGAGGTTCCCATTGCCATGGAAATAAAACAAGCTGCTATGAAAATACTAGCCAAAATTGTTTGGGCTGGCAGGAGATATAACATCATGTTGACTGTTGCATCCACTGCTCCCATACTTCTGGTGGTGGCAGCAAATGCTCCAGCTAGAATGAAGATCACAATCATCAAAGTGATTGTTTCATTGGCAGCTCCACGACAAAACATTGCTACCTTATCTATTAGTTTTCCTCCCTTTGAAGTGAAAATAGCTACTGCTGAGGTGATGAGAAATGCTACAGAAATAGGCATTTTGCTCATGTCGCCCGTAAAAGCTAAAGTGAGGGTATATAATAAAAAGAATACGATGAGTGGAAGTAGTGCCCAACCGTTGGGTGTACGTGTTATGCCAGTCTCTTTATACATTTCTAAGTCATTGAAGTTTTAACTAAACGGCAAAGGTAATACTTTTGAGTGTATTAGACTTGCCAATGAAGCACTTGTATAAAATAAAAGAGCAAACTATTAAAGTCTGCTCTAGAGAATATTATTGTAATTTGTCAAAGTCAATTTCTTGCTGAGTGTATCCAAGCCGAAGCGTACTGAGGGTTTTGCGCTCTGAAAGC
The DNA here is from genome assembly GCA_030151105.1 of Dysgonomonas sp. Lineage (GTDB taxonomy): Bacteria > Bacteroidota > Bacteroidia > Bacteroidales > Dysgonomonadaceae > Dysgonomonas. Next base: position 2,925 of record JASLEN010000396.1, on the reverse strand, counting down.
TACAACTGCTCTGTCTGCATCCTCCATATTGTCGAAAGTCTGCGTGTAAATTCTAAAGCGTTGAGGCGACTCTAAGATTTCAGCTGTTGCAAAACCTTCACTTCTAAACTTGCGTAGAGTTTTAGCTGCATTTGTTGCAGATGACTCTCCTCCCACTATTAGATAATAGGTACGTCCAGATTTTGGTTTAGTTGCAGTATTACTCGTTATATTATAGTCTTCTATTTCAATGTCGATAGCCTCTACCTCGTCAATGACAGGTGCAACCTCTGGCAATTGCTCGGTTCTACTCATCGCTAGCGAGCTAAGATAGCCAGCCTGCTGACTTCCTCCTTGTTCGGAACTATCTGTAATATTAGTAGAAGGTAGCACCAAAAGAAGTACAACTGCTGCACTTGCTGCAGTAGCAATAAGTCTTTTCTTGAAACTATAAGTCTTAGTCTCTTTTTCTAGACTTTGACTAATATTGGTAATGCTTCTCAGACCTATTGGCGACAAGCCAAAATGAGTTGGGCAAAAGTAATCTCTGTTTTGAAAAAAGAGGATACTACTATCCGTTAGTTCAATTCTACCTAGTGAGCCACAATCTATTTCTTTGTAGATCAACAAATCGTTTCTCAATTCTTTGATGAGGATAGAAAGATCTTTACTTGCCTTGTCGTATGTTGTCCCTTTTAGGGCTTGAATATACGAAGTCAAAGCACCATCATCATGTTGCAATCTACTATTGAATGTGATGCTATATGATGGCGACAATAAGCACTTTTGAGCATCAAAGATATCACTCTCATCTCTGTTTAGGATGAAAGCTCCAAACCCAGGAAGTGTTACACATTTGTGCCTAGGTAATAATATTCTGATGTATTCGAAAATGTTTTTTGTCATAGTGCAAAGATATAACTAATATGGGCGCAAATCCACCTTTTGATAGAGAAAAATTATTGGAATTTATAACGTGGTGTATATCAGTTGTAACACCCAAAGTGCGATTTTGTTCATTATATTTTAGTAGATTTGCTCTTTCGTAAATTAAAAATGGCAAAACTTTTAGAATAATCTAACTATCTATCTCAACATGAAAGAAAAACTATTTAAATGCAAATCAATATCCGATGTTATCTCTGAGTCAGAATCAACGAATAGTGGTTTGAGGCGAAACTTATCAACATTTAATTTAGTTTCTCTTGGTATTGGGGCTATCGTAGGCACAGGGATATTTGTAGTAACGGGGACGGCTGCTGCCGAGTATGCTGGTCCAGGCTTGACAATCTCTTTTATGATATCTGCCATTGCCTGTGTTATGGCTGGTCTGTGTTATGCAGAGTTTGCAGCTATGATGCCTGTAGCAGGTAGTGTATATTCGTATAGCTACACTACAATGGGCGAAATGTTGGCATGGTTTGTTGGGTGGATATTGGTCCTGGAATATTTATTAGCTTGTTCGAGTGTGGCTGTCGGTTGGTCGGGGTATATGATGAGCCTCTTTAACGATTGGGGAATTGAACTGCCAAAGAGTATAGCAGGCGCAACTTTCGAGCACACGGCGCAAGATGGATGGTATTTTTCAGGGAGTATCATCAATTTCCCCGCAGTATTTATTATTGGAATAATAACATCGATGTTGTTGGGTGGCATTAAGCAATCAGCTTTCATCAATAACGTTATTGTTGTAATTAAGGTTGCTGTTATTTTATTGTTTATCGGATTTGGATTGTCATATATAGACACCTCTAACTGGTTCCCGTATATTCCAGAAAATACAGGAAACTTTGGTGAATTTGGATGGAGTGGAATTATGAGAGGAGCGGGTGTGGTATTTTATGCTTACCTTGGTTTTGATGCACTTTCAACTGCCTCACAAGAAGCGAAGAATCCGCAACGAGATATGCCTCGTGCTATTTTGATTTCCTTAGCTTTATGTTCGGCTCTTTATATTGGAGTCACAGCCGTGTTGACAGGAATAGTGCATTACTCAGAACTTGCAGTTCCTGCACCAATTGCTTTGGCTATTGATAGAGCGGGAGCAGGTTTGGCATGGTTGAGTCCATTGATTAAATTGGGAGCAATTGCAGGTTTGAGTTCTGTAATTCTAGTTATGATGTTGGCTCAATCTCGTATCTATTATTCTATCTCTAAAGATGGCTTACTACCTCCTACATTATCTAAAATACATAAAAAACATGGTGTGCCGCAACGTGCCACTATTTTTGCGAGTGTGGCTACAGCTATTGTTGCGGGACTATTTCCATTGAGTGTATTGGTGGAGTTGGTGTCTATAGGTACATTGCTTGCTTTTACAATTGTATGTGCTTCGGTATTGGTGTTGAGAAAAACTCAACCCGATTTGAAACGCCCGTTCAAAACACCTTTGATGCCCTATATCCCTATTCTTGGAATAGTGATTTGTGTGGGGCAAATGATTGCCTTGCCTGCTAATACGTGGTATCGTTTTATTGTGTGGTCAGTTATTGGATTGATACTCTATTTCACGTATGGGATCAAACATAGCAAGTTGAATAATGGAAATAAATAAGCTATCTTGTTGCTGATTTTATAGAAATAAAATAAATATAATGAATACCCCTAACCGCATTTTTTCTTTAGCAGCAGATATTATAGCCAATACCTCACAATCCGTTTTCTTGACAGGAAAAGCAGGTACTGGTAAAACGACTTTCTTGAAGCATATACGAGAAAATGTGGACAAAAATGTGGTTGTAGCAGCACCTACAGGTGTGGCAGCTATCAACGCAGGAGGGGTTACACTGCATTCTTTATTGCAACTTCCTTTCGAACCCTTTATTCCTAATATGGAAGGAAAGAAGAAGCTCGACTATCATTTCAAGTTGCGGAAATCGAAGATTGAGATGTTGCAAGAGATGGAGCTTCTCATCATAGATGAGGTCAGTATGTTGCGTGCTGATA
>JASLEN010000165.1 GCA_030151105.1 Dysgonomonas sp. | reverse complement strand
AACCATCACAACATATACGCAAGGGGAGTTTACTGACCTTTGTCGTGGACCTCACCTTCCAAATACATCATACATCAAAGCTGTGAAAATATTGAGTGCAGCAGGTGCGTATTGGAGAGGAGATATTGAGAGAAAGCAGTTGACCCGTTTGTATGGGATCACTTTTCCTAAAAAGAAAATGTTGGATGAATATCTAGTGTTTTTGGAAGAGGCTAAAAAACGTGACCACCGTAAAATTGGTAAGGAGCTTGAATTGTTTGCATTCTCACAGAATGTAGGACAAGGTTTGCCATTGTGGTTGCCTCGTGGAACTCAGTTGCGCTTGAAGTTGGAAGAATTTTTGAAGGAGATTCAAAAGAAGTTTGACTATCAACAAGTAATGACTCCGCATATTGGAAGCAAGAACTTGTATTTGACTTCGGGACACTACGAAAAATATGGAAAAGATTCGTTTCAGCCAATTCGTACTCCAGAAGAAGGGGAAGAATTTATGTTGAAACCGATGAACTGTCCTCACCATTGCGAAATCTATAAACTAACTCCAAAATCGTATAGAGATTTGCCAGTTCGTATGGCAGAGTTTGGAACTGTTTATCGTTATGAAATGAGTGGCGAACTTCATGGATTGACTCGTGTAAGAGGGTTTACTCAAGATGATGCCCACCTTTTTTGTACTCCCGATCAATTAAAAGAGGAGTTTCTCAAGGTTATGGACATTATTTTCATTATATTCAAGGCACTAGACTTCGAGAACTTTGAGGCGCAGATCTCATTGAGAGATCCTGAGAACAAAGAAAAGTATATTGGATCGGATGAAAACTGGGACAAAGCGGAACGTGCAATTATAGAAGCATGTGAAGAAAAAGGGCTTCCTGCTCGTGTAGAACTTGGTGAAGCTGCATTCTATGGTCCTAAGCTAGACTTTATGGTGAAAGATGCTCTTGGACGTCGTTGGCAGCTTGGAACTATTCAAGTGGATTACAACTTGCCAGAACGCTTTGAACTTGAATATACTGGGGCTGATAATGCGAAGCATCGTCCTGTGATGATTCACCGTGCACCTTTTGGGTCTATGGAACGCTTTATTGCAGTATTGATAGAACATACAATGGGACGTTTCCCGTTGTGGTTGACTCCCGATCAAGTTGTTATTCTTCCTATTAGTGAGAGATTTAACGAGTATGCTGAGAAGGTGTCAAAATACTTCAAAGACAATAATATCCGTTCTCATGTAGATGATAGAAATGAGAAGATTGGTAGAAAAATCAGAGACAACGAGTTGAAGAGAATACCATATTTGCTTGTCGTAGGAGAGAAAGAAGCAGAAAATGAGTCAGTTTCTGTAAGAAAACAGGGTGAAGGTGATAAAGGTTCAATGAATTTTACTACCTTTGCTGCCCAACTGAATCAAGAAGTCAGTGATATGATGAATGCTTGGGATAAAAAATAAGCAAATGTTCATTGTATATTTTAATAATCAATTATTTAAACATAAAGAAGAATCAACAGTTTTTGAATGAGGAATAACAGAATGAACCCTCGGTTTGGAAATAGAAATAACCGAAAAGAAGAGCAACATCAAATTAATCAAAATATCCGTGCAAAAGAAGTACGTCTAGTCGGCGAAAACATTGAGCAAGGTATATATCCAACAGCCGAAGCATTGCGTATGGCTGATAACTTGGATCTTGATTTGGTCGAAATTTCCCCAAATGCTGAGCCTCCTGTATGTAAGATAATGGATTATCAAAAATTCCTATATCAACAAAAGAAGAAGCAAAAAGAGGCTAAAGCTAAGTCAGTGAAGGTGGTAGTGAAAGAAATTCGTTTCGGACCGCAAACTGATGATCATGACTATAACTTTAAGCTGAAACATGCTAAAAACTTCTTAGAGGAAGGATCTAAAGTAAAAGCCTTTGTATTCTTTAGAGGACGTTCTATCGTTTTCAAAGAACAAGGTGAGGTATTACTACTTCGTTTTGCTACCGACCTAGAGGATATTGCAAAGGTAGATCAGTTGCCTCAGTTGGAAGGAAAAAGAATGATAATGATGATGTCTCCAAAGCCAACAGCAGCGGCTAAAAAAGCAGGAGGCACCAAAGAATAAACAACTGTTGGTTGCAGTTGCTAAATGTTTTTAACAAAACTAATTTTTTAAGAAAATGCCAAAAATGAAGACTAATTCCGGTGCCAAAAAGAGGTTCACCCTTACCGGAACAGGAAAGATCAAGAGAAAACATGCTTTCAAAAGCCACATCTTGACAAAAAAAACGACTAAAAGAAAACGTAACCTTACACAAACAGGTACTGTGGACAAGTCGGATGTTAGGAATGTACTTAAAATGTTAGCTCTTAAATAAGAGCCTGACTGAGAAACAAAGCTGTTTCGAAAAGATTTATTAACAGATGTATGCACTAAGAGTTCTTGAAATAGAGAAACGCTACCATCAAAACAATTTTTAATTATGCCAAGATCGGTAAATCATGTTGCGTCACGTAACAGAAGAAAAAAAGTTTTAAAACTAACAAGAGGTTATTACGGAGCTAGAAGAAATGTATGGACTGTTGCTAAGAATACTTGGGAAAAAGGTCTAACATATGCATTCCGTGATCGTCGTAACAAAAAACGTAACTTCCGTGCACTTTGGATACAACGTATCAATGCTGCAGCTCGTTTGAACGACACTACTTACTCTCGCTTGATGGGAGCTCTAAGCAAAAATGGAATTGAAATTAACCGTAAAGTTCTTGCTGACCTAGCTGTTAATCATCCAGAAGCTTTCAAAGCAATTGTAGATAAAGTAAAATAAGAACATTAAGTTCTGATTTTCAATATAAGGCATCTAGAAATAGATGCCTTTTCTATTTCTACAAAGATAAAGGGTGTATAAAATCAAATCTTATACACCCTTTATTCATCGAAACTAAAATTTATTATGCATGTGGTGGTCTGCCATGTCGTCTGGCTCCTCCCATGTTCATATCACCTTGTTTTGCTCCTCCTTTGAATATTTGGAAGCGATAGACAAAGTTGACCATAAAGTAGTTGGGAATGGAGTTGGTTATTTCTGTTCTGTTGTAGTTAGCATTGTCTGTTTGCGAAATATTGCTTCTTTCTTTCAAGATGTCATATATCTTGAATCTGATTGTACCCGCTTTATTCTTGAAAACTTGCTTCGCAATAGATGCATTCCATAGCCACTCGTTTTGTTTATAGCCTTCGCCATATCCAGCATTGGCAGAGTAGTTTATGTCGCTTTCTATAGTCAAATCGCTAAGAATATGCTCAAAGAAGGTGACCCCTCTTAGTGGATTTGGCATTCTCAACGTGAAGTCATAGACACCTCCATAGTTGTAAGTGCTTCTATTATTTCTAGTAGAGATGCTATTATCAATATTGTTGAATCTAATATTTCCACGTAGAGCAAAGTCAAAAATATCTGAGCGGAATTGTAGGCCAATATTTTCATGCAACGAAAGTGTTTTGGCTTTGTTTTTTAGTTGGTCTGTGAATGTATTATTGATAGCATAAGATACAAAACTCATGGAGTTTACAGACCAATTGCGATTTCGGAGTGGTGTGTTGAATATGAATCTCATATTCCCATTCATATTGCCACTGATATTTTTGTAGGTTCTGTCGTCTCCTCCCATGCCGTTAGATGTGGAGATGCTTACAATATCGTTAGATATATGATTGAATTGTCCTCTAAGCATCATGAAAGAAGCTTTTTCTGCATTAAATTTTTGATATCTAATATTCAATCTATTTGTAAAACTAGGTTTTAGATTAGGATTACCACTTGTAGTATTCATTCCATCTCGAGAATACACTCCATTGTAGAGCTGCGCTGTTGATGGTTGATTTGTTGTTCCTTGATAATCAACCCTGAGGTTGTGTCTTTTGTCCCAGAAGTAGTTGAACTGTCCACTTGGGGCAAAACTCAAGAAGTTTTTGCGTGGTTGATTATTATCCATTTCGCTTGGAGCTCTCAACGTTGTTTTAGAGCTAGAAGGCTCTAGTCCTACTCCTAATGTATAATTAAATTTCTCACGCTGCGATCTGAATTTTAAGGATACATTCTGGTTCAAGAAATCATTCTTAACAAAGCGGGTATAAAGTGAATCCAACTCTGTGTAGCTAGGTTCTGCTCCTTGGGGATTGACATTAAAATATGTGTTCTTATCAGTCTCAGAATGACTGTTAGAAACGTTGTACGATAGTTCTAGGAAGTTATTGTTCTTCAGAGGCTCAACAAATGATGTAAACACTCTCCAGTTGTAACTATTATCATCTTGAAAGAATTCTTGATCAATAATTGAATCATTGCCTGCGAGATATTCAGTAATTGTTTTGTCCAAACCTTTATTATCAGTATCACTTACCCCACCTCTAAGCCCGACACTTAGGACTCTTCCTTGCTCATTTAGTTTTCTACTAAAGTCTAAGTTTCCATTTATTCTATAGCCTTTGCTATCCGAAAAGTAGTTTGTATTAGTTGTATAATCCTTGCTTGCATCCTCTATAAATGAAGTCTCGCTTGTTGAGCCTTGTAGATTGTCGCTAGTGTTGTATTGTACATTTGGTCTGAAAATTAACTTCGTATTTTTGTCGGGAGTCCACTCAAACTTTAGGTCTGTCGCAAAAGACTCACTTTTGTTATTTCCCCATGCATTACTAATTTCATTTCTTGGATTTTGAGAAGTTGTGTATTCCGTAATGCTATTGGTCATCACATCATTATTGTTGTTGCCATAGCGTACATTTCCGCCCCATTTCAATTTGTCAGAATGTTCTGTTGCAAAGTTTACTCCTCCTGTGATAGCTTTGGTTACTCCATTTCGTCCACCAAAACGTAATCCTCTGGGTCCTCTTCCTCCGCCACTATCGCCAAACATTGCAGATGATAAATCACTTGCTCCTGCATTGTTGGTATTATTGGCTCCCCCAATGAGTGAGACTTGCGTATTGTCTCGCATATAGTTTATGTTGGTTGCACCTTCATAGCGTTCTTCGCTACCATAGCCAGCCATTCCATTGCCGAAGAGCCCCTCTTTCATTCCCTTTTTGACCGTAAGGTTGATTACAGTTTCTTCATTGCCATCGTCGAAACCTGTCATGAGTGCCATATCCGATTTTTGATCTAAGACTTGCAGTTTGTCTACCATCTTGGCAGGGAGGTTCTTAGATGCCACTTTAGGGTCGTCGCTAAAGAATTCTTTTCCATCTAATAATATTTTCTTAATCTCTTTCCCGTTGACCGTTATTTTACCCTC
>JASLEN010000142.1 GCA_030151105.1 Dysgonomonas sp. | reverse complement strand
TGCGATAACTAACATCGGCAACCTTCACTCTCAGTCCATTGTATAGAAATCTCATTTGCTCTAATCCCTCTATATAGCCTTGCTCATAATCAGATTGTTCCATCGATAAATAATCTTTCAAAGTGGAATAAGTATAGGCATACAAACCAATGTGACGACGCACAGGACTTGTAGTCATCATTTCTCTAGCTTTCTCTTCCTTGCGAATAGAAGGAATTATATTTTTAGAAAATGCAAGAGCGTAGCCGTTCTTATCAACCAACACTGTTGTTCCTGAGTGTGGAGTAATTTCTTTCGACTTTTTCAACGATGAATATTCATCCCAATCCAACAATACCGAAGGGGTGTAAACATCTGCCTTATGTGCTTTCCAATCGTCAATAATATCTTGAATAATCCAAGGTGGACAAAGTGGATTATCTCCTTGAAGATTGATAATTAACTCTGGAGTAACTCCCAAATTTTTAACAGCATCCCAACAACGCTCTGTTCCATTTTGACACGATTCAGAAGTCATCACACACTTTACATCTTTTGCATTACAAAACTCCAAAATCCGATTATCATCCGTAGCCACAACGTAAGCACATTGTGCATTCTTCTTGCACACAGACGCTGCAATGCTAGCTACACGAGCTATCATTTCTGTGCCCGCGATCTTAATTAAGGGTTTACCAGGCAAACGTGATGATGCATAACGTGCTGGTATTACGATTAGTATATCTTGGTTCATGTACTACATTTCTATTTAACAGGATTGTAAAACAAAGGTAATAATATAAATTAGAAATCAAATAATTCTCTATCTTTGTGTTAGAAAATTAAAGGTTATGGATATACGCACAATAAATGTAACTCGCTACATCACTCCACTGCGTGAAGGGGGCTCTCTACCAGCTTTGGCAGATGCAGACGATGGATATAAATATGTTGTCAAGTTTAGAGGCTCTGGACATGGAACTAAAGCATTGGTTTCGGAACTCTTGGGAGGACTGATAGCTAAAACATTAGGATTTAGACTTCCAGAAATTGTTTTTATCAATCTTGATGAAGCATTTGGACGTACTGAAGGAGATGAAGAAATTCAAGACTTATTGCAAGGTAGCAAGGGCTTGAATATGGGGCTGCACTTCCTTTCGCCTGCTTTCACATTCGACCCTGTGGTTACGGAAGTTGACTCACTCTTGGCATCACAGATATTGTGGTTGGATGCATACATAACCAATATTGACAGAACTGTTAGAAACACCAATATGTTGATGTTTCACAAAGAATTGTGGTTAATTGATCATGGGGCTTCATTCTATTTTCATCACACTTGGAGCAATTGGGAGAAAGCTGCATTAAGCCCTTTTCCATACGCTAAAGATCATGTACTGTTACAACAGGCTACCATGTTGGAACAAGTAGACGAAGAATTCAAAAAAATATTGACTGATGAAACCATTAACAATCTAGTTAATATTATTTCTGATGAGTGGATCAATTGGAATAATGACGACGAAACCATCGACGATATTCGAAACGTGTATAAGCAGTTTCTAAAAATACGCAGAGATAATTCTAACTTATTTATAAAGGAGGCTGAAAATGCAAGAAAAGCACTTATATGAATACGCAGTGATTCGTGTTCTGCCCAAAGTGGAACGTGAAGAATTTATAAATGTGGGAGTTATATTATTTTGTAAAAGAGAAAAATATCTAAAGCTTCGCTATACAATCAATGAAAACAAACTCGCAGCTTTCTCAAACGAAATAGACATAGATTTCTTAAAAGAGAATCTCAATTCGCTTGACAAAATATGCCAAGGAAAGAGAGAGGGAGGCAATGTTGCTCTCTTCGAAATACCTGAACGCTTTAGATGGATAACGGCTGTGAAAAGCTCATGTTTACAAACATCTCGCCCGCATCCTGGTTTTTCGGATGACTTAGACAAAACACTCAATCAGCTATTTGATGAGTTAGTTTTATAGAGCTAAAACTAGATAAGCTTAATGATTCTCTGATTAGAGCTACCTATAAACTGAAGGCTAGGATCATACAGCTCTTGCTCAAAACGTCCTTCTACCAATACATCAATATAATCGAGACAAGCTGATAAATCAGTCTCAGCTTTAATTTGTAGAAGTGTATAACCTGTATAGCACCAAATATTTTTTTGAGTACGATTTTTTACTTCTTTCAACAATTGTAGAAAAGATTTGGGATAATAAAAAGGATCACCACCTGAGAAGGTTACACCATCGAGAAAGTCATTTCCATTGATTTCATCAATTATACGATTTAGCATTTCTTCCGTCAATAGTTCGCCTGCTTTAGGATTCCAACTCTGCGGATTATGACATCCCTTACAATGATGCTGACACCCTGCCAAATATATAGAATAACGAAAACCATTTCCGTCCGAAATGGTTTCCTTATATATATCTAATATGCGAAGTGGATCATCAAACATGTTTCACTCTATCTCTTTCTTCTGCTTGCTTTGCAGAGTTCACGATTCTAAGCTACCTGTCAAATAACCAGTAATACGTCGCATACGAGTAATGCTTTCACTTTTACAAACAGGGCATTCTGTATATATAATTCCCTTGTATCCACACTTTTGACAAGTATCAACAGGATGGTTAATTGATCCATATCCTACATTATCATCGTGCATCTGCTTCACAATTTTGAGAATAACAGCCACATTCTTTTTAGCCTCACCATCCAATTCGACATAAGTAATATGCCCACCTTTAGTTATGGCATGAAAAGGAGCTTCTAAACGAATTTTGTCTAATGCTCCAATGTGCTCTTTAACATCTATGTGAAACGAATTTACGTAATAATCTTTATCCGTTACACCCGTTATTGAGCCATAACGTTTTCTGTCCATTTTTGTAAATCGACCAGAAAGTCCTTCGGCAGGAGTTGCTAATACTGAATAGTTTAAGTTATATTTAACCTTATAAACTTCCACAACTTCATTCATTGCCTCAATAGACTGATATAAGGTATCATATGCATTTTTGTTCGTTGCATGCCCTTCACCATAGATAGCAACCATAGCATTATGCCCTCCAATGAAGCCAATGCCCAAAGTTCCAGAATTAATAACATCGCCTACAGAATCATTTGCTTCCAAAGCCTCACCACCTTTCCAAATACCATTTGCCATCATAAATGGAAATTGACGAGCTAAGGCAGTACGTTGATAACTATATCTTTCGTACAATTGTTCGGCCATCAAGCTAGTCATAGAACGAATGGATTGAATGAACAACTCACTAGCTACTTTTTGCACTTCACGTTTTTCAGCATCTGGATACAAAGCTTCTGCTTTTAGTCTAGCTTCAATAGCCAAACGTGGTAGATTTAGCGAAGTAAAGGAAAGATTTCCTCTACCTACTGAAGTTTTCTCTCCATGCAGATTTTCAAATACTCTTGTACGACAACCCATTGTAGCCGTTTCGTACATATATCTTTTAGGATCATTAGCATCCCATTTCTCGTGCTTATTAAACGGTGTATCCAAAAACATAAAGTTTGGAAACAATGCAACAGATGTCGTGCGGCAAGCTGCCAATAATAAATCGAAGTTAGGAGTCGCAAATTTCAACTTCCCAGCTTGTGCATCTTCAAAATTATTGAATGCATATTTATAATCATCTTCGCTATACGAAACTCCATCTTTTACCTTGAAAATCTGAATCGGGAAAACTGGTATCTCTCCATTTCCAAGTCCAGCTTCTGTTGCCTTCAATAATTCTTGAACAACCATTCTTCCTTCTGGAGAAGTATCTGTTCCATAGTTTATAGAACTAAATACGACTTGATTACCTCCACGAGAATGCATCGTATTCAGATTATGAATAAAGCCTTCCATAGCCTGCAAGGTATCTTTTCTAGTATTGACAATAGCTCTATTAATAACCGCTTGCAATCGAGTAATATCCAAAACCTCACCATACTTTAACATCATCGTTAATAGCTCTTTTTGGCTCTCTTTCGAAAGCTCAATACTATCAACACATTCTCTCAATTCTTTACGAACAAGCTTCTCATCCAATCCAATATTCTCTAATTCAAAGAGTAAAGCAATATTAGTAGCCAGATGCTTCTGAAATGATTTCAAAACACCCTTTGCCATAAAAAAGTCAAAAGCTGGGATTGATTGTCCTCCATGTTGCTCATTCTGATTAGTCTGGAAAACAATAGTAGCCAATGTTGCATAACTCTGTATAGACTGAGGTGTGCGCACGCTACCATTTTTGGTATGGAATCCATTTTCAAAGATTTCCTCCAAGTCGTATTGAATACATGTTGTAGTCTTTGTTGGATAATAATCTAAGTCATGTATATGAATATCGCCATTTTTGTGAGCCAACATATAGTCCACATTCAGAAGATATTTTTCAGCATAGTCTTTTGTCACTTCCGATGCAAAAGTCATCATTTGTCCAGCAGGAGTATGAGCCGACATATTTGCATTGCTCAAGTTGACATCATTTTTCTCAACCGTAACAATACCGTCCATCACATGCTTCATGTGACTCTTCTTATGACGCTCTACATTACGCCACTCCCTGTAAATAATGTACTTTTTTGCAACATCAGGATTGCGCTTCATCAATTCTTTTTCTACCAAGTCTTGAATCTCTTCTACAGTGATCACATTTTTAGTAATACTGTTTACCACCGCAAAAGAAATCTCATACATCTCACGCTCTACATCAAGTAGATTGCTTGCTCTGAAAGATTTGGTTACTGCATTTTTGATCTTCTCTATAGAAAATTCTTGTCGTGTTCCATCACGTTTAACAATTTGTATTTCCGAGAAATTCAACAATTGTTTGTGATTAATTGTCTTGATTGTAAAGTTGGAGTCTAACTCCATCTCGTTAACGCTGTTAGCTGTAGTCATACTGAACATTAAATAAAATTATTTACTATTGCTCCTATCCCCGAGAGAGTAGCAAATGAAGTTTTGGCAGGTCTTCTGACTTACTCTTAATTTGATACCACCTTCCCCTGTTGTGTTAGCAGAGTGGCTCAACATGTATCAAACAATACCAAGTTTACAGCAGCGGGTCTGTAAAGGATTTACACCTTTTTCCCTATTAATCATTTATACGAGTTTTCTAATATAAATTGATACCAAAACCATATTACAAAGGTCTGCATTTTTCCCCAACTATTAAAGGTTATTAAGAAAAAAAGTTATCAACAACGAAAATTTAAATTATCCCAACAGAAAATCACAAAATCACAAAACATCTCCACAAGCCATTTAAACACATACAAACGGAAATTAAATCAGATTATAGACAAACAAAATGCTATATAGTATATATTTATATCTAACAATTAACACGCTAAACAACAGAATAACAAGATAATACTAAGTAAAGCCAAGATATCATCATAAATGGTGATTGTTTGCAGAGAAAATCTTCCGTACCTTTGTTAGCTGTTTAACAAAACAACAATAGAATTATAATGGAATCATACAAAGATTTTAAAGGTACAAAGTGGAAGGAAATGATCGACGTA
>JASLEN010000102.1 GCA_030151105.1 Dysgonomonas sp. | reverse complement strand
TTTAAAGAAGAAGCATCTAGAGCTACTGCAAGATGCTGAATATCAAACATTCACGTCGGTAAGAACAACCGACAAAGAACATATAAATGGGAGAATAAAGATTGCAGCTATAAAACTATTTGGAATTAGTTATGAATAATCAAGCAGCTACCACCTTAGTGCACCAATGTGTGATTGATTTAGAAAGGATAGACTTAATTATTCAAGCTTTAGGAAGTACAAATAATGCTGTTCCGTATTTGACTAAATATGCTATAATTAAGGTTTGCGGAACATTAGAACAGTGTTTTAAAACTATAATTTCAGATTTTAGTTGTTCTGGACAAAGTAGTCAGGTAAACAAATTTGTTGATATATCATTCAGAGAAAGTTCTATAAATCCAAATCTAGACAACATACATAAATCATTAAAAAAATTTGATGACCAATGGAATGATAATTTCAAATCTTTTCTTAACGCTGATCCTGACGCTAGTCGAATAAGAGACTCAATCAAATCGTTAAATAATGCTAGAAATGAGTTTGCGCATGGTGGGAATCCTACTTTATCATTTGCTGATGTCAATTCTTACTTTATGGATGCGAAGAAAATAATTGAGTATATAGACCAATCACTGGTATAAAGATGTGAACGATATCAATTATGATAGTTTCATTTTTCGTGGAATTATTAATATTAAAAAGACTTGAGTTTGATTTCACCTCAAGTCTTTTTATATGTACATTTTTTGAGACTATACCATATCTCATTACCTCCTTATCCCCCTCCTCACATCATTATTCTTCACATTCACCCCCACACTTTGCAAAAACTTCTTCTGCTTCTGCCTAAACCAATTTGTACTACTCAAACCATCAATAGTAAATTGCAACTTGTCCTTTTCAGTTGGATGATTTTTAACTTCTGCAACTGAGTGGTTGGTTTCAAACTTTTGTTTGTATTCTGAGGAATAGAGTTTACCTTTAAAACCAACTGGCTTCATTCTAAGGATAGAATGAGTAAGCTCATCTGAAAAACCAAGATGCTTGCAAAGGTTTTCGATTCGTAAGAACTCTTTGATTTTTGGGAAGAACTTGTAGATTTTATCTAGTTCAGCTTTTAACTTTTCTGTTAGTGTAGAATGCTCTTTTTGCATTGTACTCATTTTGTGGTGCAATACCTGAATCTCTTGCGTTAGATTATCATTGTCAGACTTTAGACTATCTATTTCTTGTTGTTGTTTTTTCACTTTAGAAGTGCCAATCATTGAGCCAATGCCATCTACAATAGTAGAGCCAACATCAATAGCAGATTTCTTGAGTTTTTCTGTATTCTTTTGGCTCTTGATTTCTTCTAGTGCTTTCTGTTCAGCCTCCTTTTGCCGTAGAAGTTGGGCAATATCCAATTGCAAATTGTTGGAGTCAGCTTTTAGGTTGCGATAGTGTTCTGCTGTGGTTATATGTCTAGCCTCCGACCCTTTTATACCTCGCTCCAATCCATACTTTGCCATTGCCTCAGCATAAGTATCTTGATATTGAGTCAATTTCGTTCTAGCCATCACATCATCAGCACACAAGCGAGGTCTATCCGTTTTCTTCTTTTTATATTGTCTTTTAGGTGGCTCAACTTCTTTGTTAGATTTCTTTTGTCTGCGTTCACCTTTCACAATGGGTACTATGGAAGCATGAATATGTGGTACATCTTCATCCAAATGTAAAGTTGCAGCAACTAAATTTTCTTTACCAAATTCTTTTTGTAGCCATGTTACATTGTCTTTGCACCAATCATCCAGTTTGCCTTCTGACTGGATACGCAACATATCTTCGGTACTACCCGAAAGCATTACCCGAATTACTAGCACTTGATTCTTACCAACCTTACGGCTCAATCCTGCATTTTCTATTCGATGGGTAATAGCTTCAGTTCTGTTCTTCACACCTTCAGGGAATTCTACAAGTTCCTGATTTAAATGTGTGCGTGTCACATCAACATTTGGTGCAATTTCATTTCGCTCAATATGGTCTGTCATGGCAGACTCATTGCCAGGCGATTTATCTAAATGGAGTACAACGTATCCCATAATTTATTTGTTTAAAAGTTAATAACTAGTCGCTCAATGCGACTGCGGTCGATAGAGCGCTTGGGGGATTCAAAAGGGGGAACGCCTTTGCCTATTGGGATTTTTTAGTGCAGATTTATCGAAGCGTGAAGAAAAATCCCTAATAGGCTATGGCTTTTTTGGAGCAAAAGTCCCGTAGCGAAAATCACAGCTTGAAACCTCTCAATGGTTTCTGTTTTATTGTTTGTTGTTTTACTCCATTATTGGCGATATGAAACTCATTCAAGTCTTTAAACTTGGCAAACTCAGACGACTTATTGAAGTGAGTTTTGCTGACTTGACTTATACATTCAGTCGCCTTTCTTCCTCCTTCGTCATTGTCCAAATAAGTAAATATCTTGTCTTGTGATTTGATAAAATCTATCGCTTTGGAAAGATTGGAGGTTGAGTTCAAAATGACAATATTATCGTTCGACTTCTTTAGCTTGTTCATTGATAAGTAGGATAGATAATCCATAAACCCCTCAAAGACTATACATGTAGAACTGTCTACAGCTCTATGTGTAGATATATCCATAGATGTACAGCCTTTAAAATATTCATTTCTCAAATTCCATTCGTTTGAATCGTTTTTGAAGCCTATTGCAAAGTAATTTCTATCGCCAATACCATAATGTATTTGCTTGCAATGTTCTCTAGCTAGGTTTGTATCAATGGCACGTTTGTTGAGATATTGAAGTAGTGCAGGATGCACAAGTTCAGTAACACGTTGAATATTAATAGCGTCTTTCCCATGAAAAGAAAAAGAATCAGCTTGTCGTTCTGTTGCATTGTCGTATTGACTTACTGAAGTAATGAGCTCATTAGTTAGTGCAATCATGGCTTCATGTACTGAGCATTTTTTAAACTTCATTACTAAATCTATCATTGTTCCACCTTCGCCAGTACCAAAATCTATCCAAAGGTTCTTTTCTAAATCTACTTTGAAGCTAGCATTCATATCCTCACGCAATGGCGAATGATACATCGCTACGTTTCCCTTTTCTATCATGGGATGGATATTCTGTTGAGCCAAGTATGCCTTGATGCTAATTGTATTTAATTTATGCATTATTCTAATTTTTTGTTTATTATTTTTTCTTTCAATCGAAATGGTTTAGGTTAGTACATGTGCATATATATTATACCATACTATACCGATTCTACTAGTCCAAACCAGTGCAGACTAATAGTAGAAATTGGGGTTATACATATAGCTTTTACCCTCTTTTACTATCATGCGTTTGTTTTCTAAAAAAAGTTTTAGCTCCTTGGTTTTACTAATACCAAAATTGAAACCAACCTTAGCGTAAGATTCCTTGAGTTTATCTATCAGTTCTCCATATCCAATTCGGTCAGAATTAGCGGAAAGAAGTTCTAATGCTTTTCGATGTTCTGCCTCTGTTAGCTCATTATAATCAAAGCCTTTCTTCGTTGGAGCAGATTTTGAACTAATGTAGTTCTCTATCAATTCGGGAACTTCATAGCCATTAATTTTGAATGCAAACGGCTCAAAATCAATATGCCGAATGCATTTTGCTTCTACATAACTGATAGAACTATCTAAATCATCCTTAGCCACTTGTATAATCGTCTCGGCTTTGTTATTCAACTCTGTACCAAGATGTCCACGAGTGTTGTCATCGCTCTTGTTTTGATGTAGTACAGTGTGAATATGAACCAGATGTTCGTCTGTCCATTTCATCAAATAGGTACTAATAGCAGTCGATTCACTCGGACTATTGATGTCATGTACCAAATCTCGAATACCATCTATCACAACCAAGCCAAGATTGGCAGTATTGTTAATCACATAGTCAATGATAGATAATCGCTGATTAGGTGCGTATCGCCTCAAAGCCAGAAACTCCAAATTGTCTATATGCTTGTCAGAAGATAAGTTTGCTAAATGGAAAATACGGTTGAGCACTCGCATACAATGAAAAGAACTTTGCTCTGTATCAACATAAAGCACTCTATTCTTTGACTTCGGAAAACTTGATTTGTAATTCAAACAAGTTCCATTTGTTAAAGCAGATGCCACCATCGCACAAATGTTAAAAGTCTTTCTACTCTTTGCTTTACCTGTGGATGCACTGAAATTGCCCAAAGTGCAGATTATAGAATCATCGACACTCATCACAATGGGTGGAGCTTCAAACTTATCTGTAATCAATAACCTTGAGTTCTTTCTCAAGACTTGCAAATCAAGTTCAGGTGCTTGCACTTTTTGCTGTGTCATCGCCTACGTCCTCCAGTCTTTTGACCTGCAAGCTCTAGTGCGAGGTCGGCATCAACTATTATTTTTCTGCCAATTTGCGTAATAGCTTTGTCTATTTTACCACTTTGTTTGATTCTGTTTGCTGTGGGAATGCTACAACCAAATAAGCGAGCAATACCTCCAATTCCATAGACATACTTTTTTGAAGTATCAGTCATCACTACGGCTGTAGCCTTTTCTTCGGGTATGGCATATTGTTGAAGAAATAGGAATTCTTCTCCAGTCATTTGCCACAAAAACTTTTCTTTTAATTTGTTGATATTCATCTTTACCAAATTTTAGATAAAGCCTTTCGATAGCTGCGCAGTCTATCATCAGGCGATGTCACAAAGGTAGAATGAAGAATCAGGAGGGTTGGGAATTCGTAGCGATACGAATCCTATTGTGTTGATAGTTTATGATTTACGATAATATCGAAATGTGTGATTTCGTAATGCTGTCGTAGTTAGAAATCGTAATCATGGAAGATTATGCCGTATCGCTCGGATAAAGATTGACGTCTACTTTTCTCAAAGTTCTGTCCAATTTTGATAGAGTATCGAGCCTCAAAGAATACTTTCACTTTAGGGTCTTTGTTGGGTAGAAAGTATTTGTAGTCAATAAGTCCAACCAAGAATGTAACCAAACTTTTAATATCGATAGAACCATTATCATGCTTTGCAATCCAGTTAAGTCTATCATCTAAATAGTTATCTTCTATCAATTTTTGTTCTAAGAGTAGGAATTTGTCATACATCTTGGATTTGAAAATAGTATCTGGCTCTATATTGGGCAAAGTGGTTATTATCTTTTCTTCTGTTTGAGTATCAGTAAAATAAAACCGAATAAGTTTCAAATAGGATTCACTGATAGCTTGAATAGACTGATAGAAATTATCTTTCAGCCAACGATTTTCGTTCTTGAAGTTGTATATTTCATCGTGTAGAGATTGAATTTCGCTCTCTGTTTCTTTCAGAAGCATAATCTTCTCTGCTTCTGTTGGATATGTAAATTCCTTAATAAGTTCTTTATCTCTCAAAAGCATTTCTAACTTTTGTCCAAATAGTTTATTTAGTTTCAATTCAAGTAATTTACTGAAATCTAATTTGATATATAGATTCTTTTTCTTTTCAAGGATATGGATATTGTCTTCTAGCAAAGTATCTAGTCGTTTGAGTATGCTACTATCTACCTTTTGAGTAATAATACTCAGGAGCAATGGCTCAAACTCTGTATCTCTTAGTATCAAATAATCTCTACGATAGGCTTTTTGTCTTGATACTTGATAAATATCAGTTTTGCATTGGTCTGTATCCAAACTATCGTTAAGCTCTTGGTACAAATTGCTTAAAGCTGTGATTGTACGATGAATGACTTGCATATCCATAATGTCAACGATTATTTGATTTGGTCTAAAAGTAGTGATAATTCTTCTTTCGAGAGTGTTTTCATCTTCTCAACAAGGTCGTCCATGTTTTGCTCTTCCTTTTTGTTCCAAAGAGCCATAGCTTCTTGTTTGGCTTTATCTGCAACATCAATATAGGGTTTCATAGCCTTATAATCACTATGCCCAGTCCATTTCATGACTGTTTGTGCAGGAATACCCATTGATAAAGAGTTACAAATGAATGTTCTTCGTCCTGCATGAGTGCTCAAAAGTTCGTGTTTAGGTCGTACTTCGTCGATACGTTTAGTTCCCTTATAATAAGTTTCTCGTACAGATTCATCTATACCAGCCAATTTTGCTACATCTTTTAGATAATCATTCATCTTTTGATTCGATATCACAGGTAATGCTTTATCTTTCTCAAAAGGAATATCTGCATATTTATCCAGTATTGATTTGCTATAATCGTTCAACTCAATCACAAGATTATCTGTTGTTTTGACAGTTGTAACTTCAATGTGATTTTCCTTTACATCACTACGTTTGAGATTATAAACATCTGAGTGTCTGAGTCCCGTATAACATTGGAACAGAAACACATCACGCACTCTTTCCAAATGACCCAACTCTTTAGGAACTTGAAAATCTCTCAATTGAATCAATTCGTCCCAAGTTAGAAATATAACTTTCTTTTGGGTTGTTTTCAATTTAGGCTTAAAATCATCAAAATCAGTATTCTTGTTATACCCTTTCTTAACAGACCATCGTAGAAACCATTTGAGATAGCTCAATTGCTTTTCAATGGTTGTGTTTCGCATTTTACCAGTGTCACGCAAGTAGTTGAGATATTTCATCAATTTACTATCATCTAAAATATCAAAAGACAAATTTTCATCGAAGCTAACTAAATGATTTCTAACTGCTGCAAACTTTTCATGTGTAGCGTGTCCCCAACTATTTTGAGTGCCACATTCTCTAATGAATTCGTCAAAGGCATCAAAGAACTTAATATCAGCTACTATATTTACAGAGTCTTCTGAATCTTTCTTATACTTGTTATTAAATGCACTTTTGATTTGCTCTGATGTTGGTGTGATATCTAAAACTTCAAA
>JASLEN010000101.1 GCA_030151105.1 Dysgonomonas sp. | reverse complement strand
TTGTGGTGGAAAAACTAAGACAAAGGATAGTTCAGCTAATGACAAAGAGGAAACAACTGTAGTAGAATTTGCTAATATTGAATTTGCAGAGATGCACTTTGGTGATAATTGGAATCACTTAGAGAACTCTGAAAAACAACTTACAGAAAAAGAATACAACTCTCTTAATTTGGGTAAACTCTCATTTATCCCAGATTTTGGCGAATTACAATATGAGATAGGTTCAACCCTAGTAGATGAGCCTACTCGAAAATTATTGACAGTGAAAACTGTCTCAAGTGGAGAAATATCGGAATACTTATTAGGCTATGTGAACAATGTAATCACTGATAGTTTGTTAGTGGCCTACGAAGATAATGTAGAGTATTTCTCTAACACATCAGCCATATTAGAAGGCAATAAAATAACAGTAACAACAATAGATTTCGATTATAGTGGAACTGAAGAAGTTTCAGACACAATTAGTACCTCTTATATTATTTCAAAAGAATTGATTTTCGACGAAATTATTTAAGTAGATATCTATAAGAATTTATATTTCAATCATACATACCTGAATGAGTTTAGAAAAAGAGATTAAGAAAAGACGCACCTTCGCTATCATTAGTCACCCCGATGCGGGAAAAACAACTCTTACTGAAAAACTATTGCTTTTCGGAGGAGCTATTCATGTGGCAGGAGCCGTTAAATCAAATAAAATAAAGAAAACAGCAACATCTGACTGGATGGAGATAGAGAAGCAACGTGGAATTTCGGTTGCTACCTCGGTGATGGGATTTGAATATCAAAATCACATGGTCAATATTCTAGACACTCCTGGTCACCAAGACTTTGCTGAAGACACATATAGGACGCTAACCGCTGTGGATAGTGTTATTGTGGTTGTGGACTCAGCTCGTGGAGTAGAGTTGCAAACACGTAGATTGATGGAAGTTTGTAGGATGAGAAATACTCCTGTAATGATTTTTATCAACAAATTAGATCGTGAAGGTAGAGACCCTTTTGAGTTGTTAGACGAACTCGAAAAGGAATTGCAAATACAAGTTCGTCCTATGGTTTGGCCAATAGAAAGAGGTCAAAAGTTTAAAGGGACTTACAACATGTTCACTAAGCAGTTGAACTTATACAATCCTGGAAAAAATGAAGTCACTAAATATGTAGATTTAGCAGATATCAATTCTCCAGAATTGGAAAAGCATATTTCGCTAGAACTGGCAGAAGTGCTTCGTGATGAACTAGAACTAATAGAAGGAGTATATCCAGAATTAGATAAAGAAAACTATCTTGGGGGGAAAGTAGCTCCTGTGTTCTTTGGAACAGCATTGCACAACTTTGGAGTACAAGAATTGCTAGATTACTTTGTTGTTACTGCTCCTCATCCACGCCCAACTGAGGCTATAGAGCGAGTGGTAAAACCTGAGGAAAATGACTTTACTGGTTTCGTATTTAAGATTCATGCGAATATGGATCCCAATCACAGATCATGTATTGCCTTTGTCAAAATCTGTTCAGGGAAGTTTGAACGTAATGTGAACTACAAGCACGTAAGACTTAATAGACAATTAAAATTTTCTTCTCCTACAGCTTTTATGGCTCAAAAGAAAGAGACAGTGGAAGAGGCTTATCCTGGAGATATTATAGGGCTTCCTGATAATGGGAATTTCAAGATTGGAGACACCTTAACAGGTGGCGAAGATTTGCACTTCAAAGGCTTACCGAGCTTCTCTCCTGAGATGTTTAAATACATTGAGAATGCCGATCCGATGAAGGCTAAACAATTGCAAAAAGGAATCGATCAGCTAATGGACGAAGGTGTTGCTCAATTGTTCACAAATCAATTCAACAATAGAAAGATTATTGGAACTGTAGGTCAGCTCCAATTTGAAGTGATACAATATCGTTTGCTTCACGAATATGGAGCACAATGTAAATGGGATAACCTAAGCCTCTATAAAGCTTGTTGGATTGAATGTGCTGACAAAACTGTATTAGAAGATTTCAAAAGAAGAAAAGCTCAATATATGGCAAAGGACAAAGAAAATCGAGATGTCTTCTTGGCTGATTCAAACTATGTATTGACAATGGCTCAACAAGATTTTAAAGATATTAAATTCCATTTTACTTCTGAGTTTTAAAGTCTCAGACCTATTTGTTGCTCATCCAAGTTTAATGGTCATTGATGGCTATAACTTAAAGCGCAACAATAATTATTTATTTAAACTCAGTATAGAACTCCATCACTAATAAAACTGGTTCTTGACAAGATGAATCATTCACTTAAAGAAAATATTGTAATTAATAAAGATTACAATCAACTGACAGCTTTTTTGAATAAACTACCTGAATTATTTCTGACTTCAGGTAATACAATTTACAAAGGACGAAATACTATAAAGACTTTTGAGGTCGAAAATTATTCGTTGAATGTCAAATCTTTCAAGATACCACACTTGCTCAATCAGTTTGTGTACGCCACATTCAGAGAGTCAAAAGCGAAACGTTCATTTACCTATGCACAAAGATTGCTCAAGCTAGGAATCGATACTCCTGCTCCAATTGCGTACATGGAGTATAAACGACCACTTCTTCTTAAGAATAGTCTTTATGTCTCAGAACATGTTGATGTAGATGGTCAATTACGTGTGCTGCAATATGGCACTATTGAAGAACATACTCAGTTGATAAGAGCATTTGCTAAATTTACAGCTAAAGTGCATAAGTTAAAGGTACTTCACCTTGATTATTCTTCAGGCAACATAATGTACTCTCATCAGAACAATAAATTTAAATTCTATCTAGTAGATTTAAATCGAATGGAATTTGATAAGGAAATTGATGAGAAAAAAGCAGCTCACAATTTCCGAAGACTTTGGGGAAGTGATGAGATGATTACACTTTTTGGCAGAATATATGCTGAGGAAAGAGGTTTTGACCAAGATGATTTTATACATTTAGTTTTCAAGTATAGAGAGCGATTCTGGAAGAATTTTAATCGACAATACCCAGATGTCCACCCATACGAGGGTATAGAAAAAATAAAGGTGGGATACGATGCCAAGCGAGCGACTTTAAACTTCACTGGACTAGGTAATTATAGTCGTTTTGTCATCAAGTATATGGCTATGAGATATCCTTCTCTGTCTTACTTTCTATATTCACCACGTCCTGCTTCATCAAAAATACGAAAAGGACTAAATGGTTCTAATAATATTACTCACGTTATTAAGCATGGTGTAAAACCTTTTTGGCGAACTAAGGGTATCATTAAAGACATAAAGAATCAAAAGATAGATATATATCATGGATTGAGTAATGAATTGCCTGTGGGC
>JASLEN010000045.1 GCA_030151105.1 Dysgonomonas sp. | reverse complement strand
AAATACACGTCCTTCATTGCTCCAGAGCCTATCACTTTATCTACATATTCGATAGCAGAGCCATCCGTAGCTGTCAACTTTATTATTTTATCTTGCATATTCTACTTAATATAACATTGCGATGGTACGATCATCGTGATTGCCTGGCGACCAGAAATTGAGCCAATGGAGTAACTGAGTTTGCATTGTTTCTTCATCAGCTTCAAAATTGACTTGACTTGTTATTTCTTCCCACAGTCTATTCCACTTCTCAATACGCTGAAGATTAGCGTCAGTTTCAAATCTTGGGTCAGTAATACCATCTGTCATTAATATCAGTGCTGTGAAATCTTCTACAATTTCGAACCTCAATCGTTTATACATCTCTTCCGATTGGATGATTTGGGGCATTGTCAAGAAACAGGTTTGACCAGCAAACTCTCCTCCATCACTTTCTCCCATCACTCGCAGATATTGAGTATCTTTATTATACACAGCCAAAGCACCATCTCCCACCCAAAAAGAAGCGATGAACCAACCGTTTGCCGTTTGCTTACAGATAGATGCTAACAAGGTGGTAGCAAAGTCATTTATTTGACATTCTGCCTCTAGCGCTGTTTTTTCTATCTCTTTATATGCTTTGAATATAGCCGAACCAAGTATGTTGTAAATAGCATCACCTAGTTTTTTTCGACTAGAGTCGCTCTCTTCTGTTACATGTAATGTAATCAAAGTTTCAAGTTGTTCTGCATACTGATTGAGTTGTGATTTACATACTTCCACAACCGTATCACATGCTATTTCGGCTCCCTTTCTCGAATACTTTGCAGAACCAGCACCATCTGCAACCACCATGGTGTGCCAAGCATTTTTTTCATCATAATGAATTGTGAAATGATCGTCACGAGGTTTGCCCTCATGTGCGTGTGAGCGCCCTCTTTGACTAGCAGCCAATATATTTTTCGCCCAAACATCTCCCTTTTCACCAATAAATGCACTTGCTGAATCAGCCTTAAAATAAAGAGTATCCGTCGGAGTCGGAATATTATTCCATAAAGATTGAGGATCTGGATTAATGAAAATAGACAACTCCAGCATCAGTGGTTCTTTTTCTTCCAACCAATCGCAATGTTTATAATACATTCTAATCTTATGATCTCCGGGCACATTTGGAAGACCCTTAATTGTATTATCCTCAAAATGAAGCCCAATAGTATCTAGATTCTCAAAACGACAAATCTTGATTTCACTCTCATTCACCATTTCTGGATCTAAAGTAAATATGTATTCTTTATTCACCTTACCATTTTGCAAACGAAGCGGTAGATTTTCTATCCTATTTTGAAAAGCTACATCTTGCGCTTGTTCTCGTGCTTGTGCATCTAATGGTTGATTGTCTCCTAATATATTTCCCATTACTTCTATTTCTTTTTCCTTGCTTGCTACATTTTCTTGTACTTCTTCAGCTATAGTCTCTATTTCGCCTTGAGATTCAATTCTAATTTCATCCTCTTTTAGCTTCTGTTCTTTAGCCTCAAACACTTCTACATCTGAAACTTTCTCTCGTTGATGAAGAACATTCCATGCATTCAACAAAGAATGTTTCACATCTTCGTTTTCGAAAAAAGACTGAACATCCTCGTCACTCTCCACCTCTAGATTCAAGCTTTGCAAGTATTCTTTCAGATTCATCGCCTTTGATTTTATCCTCTCGTTCGAGAGATATCAGAATCTCCCTCTGCCATCGAAAAGCTCATTGATTGCGCACACCACGGGCAATGACTTATTTCTTCGTTACCCACACACAATAGTCTCCCACATCTACACTGCGAAAATCCATACTGATTGCCACAACATGGGCAATGAGGAAATCCATTCAGTTCTGCTGTATTGACTGTCACCCCTAATGGCTGCGCATCGCTCAATTCAAAGTAATTATTGTCTATTGGATAAGCACCTGTCAAATTAAATCCTCTCGTACGAGACACATACTGGCTATATGGATTGGTTGAT
This sequence comes from Dysgonomonas sp., assembly GCA_030151105.1. Lineage (GTDB taxonomy): Bacteria > Bacteroidota > Bacteroidia > Bacteroidales > Dysgonomonadaceae > Dysgonomonas. The sequence continues at coordinate 15,180 of JASLEN010000045.1, read as the reverse complement.
GTTACTTTTTCGTATTTGATGAGATAGAGTTGCTGCTTGTTTTGACATTTTGCCAACATCACGGCACAATTCTCGTCTATGGTTTCTGGAACACTCATTTCTAGCTCAATCTTTGTCAGAAAATCGTCATCAAACGGACGCAATTTCAACTGATCTACACTTGTTTCTCCTATACTCGTGCTAGTAGATTTGATAGAATCTGTTATCCATTTAAAGAATGATTTGAAAGATGTGGCATCCGTTGCATTGAGGCGCAATACATCCTCTGTCAATCGACTAAGAACTTTTGTGTCTGCATTTTTCCCAAATGATATAGCCACCAAGTTGGCACTCTTTTTATATTTGCCATTCCATCTATCCAAGGCTAACTCTACACTATCAGTAGGTACTCCATCAGTAAAAAGAAAGATTAAAGGCTTCCAATCACCTTTCTGATCTAAAGTCGTTTTGATGATACTTTTGTCCATATCATCCATCAAAAAGTTCATTGCAGCACCCAAAGATGTGCCTCCACCAATAGGAAGTTGAGGAGGGTAGAAATTATAAATTTCTGTAAGCGAACTCAATTTCTGTGTTCGCCCCGCAAAAGCTATAATAGAGAGATAGACAGTTTCTAGGGCATGAGGATCCATTCTCAGTTCTTTGACAATGGTTTCCATCCCTGCCTGCACCTGTTTGATAGGTTCACCCACCATAGACTCCGAAACATCTATCAGAAAATATATAGGAAGTCTTCTCATTCTTGATATTCTCTATTGTTGATAGGGTACGGATTATTTTGAGCATTGATTCCATACGAACCCACAGTTGTAGGATCTGTAGGTATTGTAGGGTTGGTTACTGCAATAGACTGCATAACTTCTTGAGTTACATCATTACCAGCGAAGGCATAATATATTGACTGAAAAGTATAAATTGGGCCCCAAGGAATACCCCACCAGCCCAAAAACAAACTAATCAATAGGTATGGCCAACCAGAGCCTATTTTAGATTCATTTGATTTAATAAAGTGAATATCACTTCCTCGTTTGAAGCTGATAATCAATAGTGATATAACATAGGTATAAATTACAAATTTGCCACCTTTGTTGATTTCGTCTTGAATGTCTCGCATCGACATTCCTTCAATTCCTTTTATTTCCATAGTTTGCTAAAGCTTAAATTATTGTGTTTTTAATTATATATCAAATTATTGTATGCACTTCAGGGGGCGGTGGAGGCAAGGTTATCTCATTGCTTGTTCCAACACTTCTATTACCGATACTTACAGAAGCAGACACCCATGTAAAAAACTGACGGAATGTAGAACTATCTGTAGTATCTAATGAATAAACTTGACTTGTAAGTTGTTGCAATGGACGAACATCTGCCTTAGCTCCAGCTGCACAAGCTATAATACTTGCAAAATTCCGTTTTTGTACCTCAGGTATCATTTGCTCATATTTCATTGAGTCCGAAGGTTTACCATCAGTCATAATAAAGAGCAAGGGCATCCAATCACCTTTCTGATCGGCAGTGGTTGTTTTCACCTCAGCATCCACCATCTTGCACAATACTTCTAAAGCCTCGCCCAAATGAGTTGGTCCTGACTCGGGTGTAACAATATTGGGCAATTGCAGAAGTTCTAATTCTGTAAGTGGTAAAACTTGCTTCACCTCTCTGTCGAAGGTTATGATACTGATATGCACAGATTCTAGAGCAAAAGGATCTTGACGAAGTGTAGAAACCATAGTTTCTAAACCCACTTTTACTGATTCAATAGGTTCGCCACGCATTGAGCCTGATGTATCAAGTAATAAATATACTGGTAAGCGTCTCATTATTTATAAATTAGTATTCGTTCTGTAAAAGAGTAAAACATCATCCTTAGTGCACAATGTTTACTTCTGGCGGTGGAGGAGGAAGTTCGCTCAACCCTGATACTTCTTGTCCTTTAGTATCAATTTTTAAGCTACCCAAACTGATAGAGGCAGACACCCATTTGAAGAATGCCTTTATTGCTGTGCTATCTGCCGTATCCAATTGGACAACAGCATCAGTTATTTGCTTCAAGACAGTTGTATTTGCAGCTTGACCAGCAGCACAAGCCACTACAATTCCTAGTTGTTGTTTCTTAAACTTAGCCAAGCCTTTTTGCCAGTCATCAGTTGGTGAACCGTCTGTCATGATGAAGACTAGAGGTTTCCAATCCCCTTTTTGCTCCATTGTCGTTTTCGTAACTTCCTTGTCTATACACTCTGCTGCCAATGTGAGAGCTGCGCCCAACGAAGTTGAGCCAGAGGCTGAGATAGTAGGCGTTTGAAAAAGAGCAAACTCTGTTAGAGGTACTATCTGCTTAGCCTTGTCGCTAAATTCAATAACGCTCAAGTAAGCCGTTTCTAAGGCATAAGGGTCTTGTCGCAATGTGGAGACAAGCACTTGTACCCCATTCTTAACAGCTTCTATCGGCTCTCCTGTCATCGAACCCGATGTATCTAACAGAAGATATACTGGTAGTTTTCTCATAATTATAGTTGTTTTTTTAAATCATTTTGGTTTCCAACATCGCCCTCAGCGTATTGGTTTCTATACTAATATCCTCTAGTGATGCAAAGAAGTCGAGACTTGATATTTTCTCATAATTTTCATTCAAAACATCTTGTATCTCATGCGAAAGATATTGCATTGTGTTTTTTATATTGGTCTCAGCTTTCAAGTTATTTTTAATCAATACTCTTATTGTATGCTCCTTTCCTTTCATTTTTCGTTCCCATTCGTCACTAGGAAAAATGGTGATATCAATAGGCAGAAAAAGGTTGCGACTAGGAATGAATATAAAATACTGCTCTGTGTTGTTGATCTGATATACCTCTGCCATGATATTTCGGAACTGAATACCAGCCCAAAATAGGATTTGGAAATTTGCTTTTCCTAATTCTACCAACAGCATTTTTTCTACTGAGGCAGAATGTGTTCTATATACACTTGCCCTATCATACTCTAACAGCTTATTTAAAATATCAACATTCCCTTCAAAGAAATTCTCCTTGTAATGCTCAATAGAGAATGAACTCAAATCTTCTTTAAAAAAGTAATTCGTATCTCTATTATATATAGCAGTATATAGATTTCTTAATGATTTAGAAACACGCTGAGTTTGACTCGATTTTTGACCATCAAAACTATTGGGATCTACAATCTGAGCACGCAACTTCTCTATCATTTCTGTATTTACAGTTATTTCATTTTTGTACATTTTTACGATACGTTCATTCTTCGATTTCACCTTCTGTAAAAGAGCCGTAAGGGTATCAGTAAATTGCACATGAAATAGTTCTAGCTTGTTGATGTCTATGTCTTCGTTATCTACAAAGAACATATGAACAACCCTAGTATGTAAGTATATCTTGGTCAGCGAAATAGTTTTGAAATAAGCTGAATACTCAGACAACACTTCTATTGTCTTCAAGGAATTATTTAGAATTTCTTCTCTATGAGTATCCATTTATATAACTATTTTGACTCTTTTGAATTAGATTCCAGATACTGTTTTTCTCAATTCTCCTTCTAGGCTTTGCAACTCTTTGTCCAATGTTTCTCTGTTTCGCATTCCTTCTTCGTGGATACGCTTCACTTCATCGAGTGTTGAGATTAGAGATTGGGTTGTAGATTTGAGTGTATCTAGTGACACCACAGTGCGTTCTGTTTCTTGAGCCACATTGATACTGTTTTGTCTTAGTAATTCAGCGTTTTTCTCCAAAATAGTATTTGTTGTTTCGGATACCTTACGCTGCATTTCTACATTTGCTTTCTGCCTATAGAGGGCTACAGCAATGGTTAGCTGATTTTTCCAAACAGGAATAGTTGTTGAGATTATAGACTGAGCTTTGTCTGCAATAGCTGTATTGTTATTCTGCACCACTCTAATCTGAGCCAAAGATTGCATCATCACATAACGGATAATTTTCATATCAGTTAAGCGTCTATCTAGGCGAACCACATAGTCACGCATATCAGATAGCTCATAATCCTGATAGTTGGCAGCATTAGCCTCCATTTCAGCTAATTGTAGTTTCAGTTCTTCTAACTTGAGTTGCCCTGCCACAACTAACTCTTCAAGTTGTTTGATGTAGGTTACATTGTTGTCAAACATTGTTTGCAATGCTGTATTATCTTTCAAAGAATTAATACGCCCTACTTTTATTTTATTCGAAATCTTATCAACATTGACAATTATTTTGTCATACTTCTGAAAGATTTTCTTGATATCTACTATTAGTTTTTTCAAGAGAGGTATTCTTCCAATGAAAGATTTAAAGCCTCCTTGATTCAATTCATCTACATCTATATAGTTTAGCTCTGTTAACAATTCATTTATTTGACCACCAATCTCTCCAGCATCTGTGGTACGTACCTTTGTAAGAAAATCATTGCTATATTTTTCCATACTGCCCTGAATTTCTGCTCCATAGTTGAGGATAGAATTCACATCACTCACCACTAGGCTACGATTGAGCTGTTGCAATCTCTCCAATTCCATGGGTTGAAGATTTTCTAAATTGATAGCTCCTTCTTTATCTATTCGCTGAATAGCTTGTGACTGAGGTTGCATTTCTGGTTGAGGATTAGGTGTCAAATTTAATTCCATATATCTGCTATTGATAGATACTCTAATCGCTTCACCTTTTATACGTTGACAAAAGATGAAGCTGATTAAAATACCGATTTATTCGTATTATTATTTCTTTGCGTACGAGTTTGCAATTCGTTGAATAGTTTGCCCCAAGAAGCGATCTTCAAAAGCATCTCCTATTGCATTAAACTTCCACTCTCCATTATGTTTGTATAGCTCTCCCATCACCAAAGCTTGTTTACCTTTGTATTGGTTTTCTGCTACCACATTATACTCGGCATATACACTTTGCACTCTTTCTGGAGTACCTTCGTACATTCTAATTTTCGCATAAGGTATTTGCGAAAAATCCTCCTGCCCCACATTGTTTAGAAAGAAAAAGATGCGAGCTACATTACTACCTAACTTTGTCAAGTCAACTGTAATGATCTCATTATCCAGACCATCATCTCCACCAACATCACCCTCTAAATCATCACCTGTATGACGAAGTGCATTAGTGTTGGATAATAGTTTTCCAGGAGGTAGTCCAAATTGAGCTAAAACTTCTGGTTTGTAGAGTGGAGAGTAAAGGTGATCGCATAGATTTCCTGCATCATCAAACATAACACAACTCAAGTCTAAGTCAATATCGTGTGTTTCGGTCACTACTTTTGAACCAAAACCAAGAAATCCACTCTTAGTAACTTGTACTTCCATTGCTCCCCAATTAACTCCCACACAGAAGTTAGTTAGGCTTCCACCTGTACTTTTTTCGAGGTTGATGCGTTGCCCTTTTGATAAATTTATTGCCATTTTGTGTTAAAATATTATATGTATATTCAATTATATTTTTGTAGATATTCTGCTAGTCCTCCTCTTTGACCTGTGCCTATTGCCTCAAATTTCCATTCGTTATTGCGCTTATAGATACGTCCAAATTCTACGGCTGTTTCCACCGAAAAGTCTTCATCTAGTTCGTACTTTAGGATTTCAGTTTTTGTATTTTCATCATAAATACGAACAAAAGCATTACGCACTTGTCCAAAATTCTGACGACGAGCATCGGCATCATGTATAGTTACCACAATACAAATTTCTGCTACATTAGGCTCTATCAAAGACAAATCAACCTGTATAGACTCATCATCTCCATCACCTTCTCCTGTGCGATTATCTCCTGTATGAGCGACAGCACCTGTTGGTGATTTTAGATTGTTATAGAATACAAAATGATTGTCTGAAAGCAGTTTCTTATTCTCATTAAGAATGAATACTGAAGCATCGAGGTCAAAATCTTCGCCTGTGCTAGTTGCGTTTACGTCCCAGCCTAAGCCTACAGTAAACTTGGGTTGATCAACGTTTACGCGTTGACCTTTTTCTAAATTGATTCCCATGATTTTAATTTATAATGTTTGGTAAGGAATTAACAGTATTTATCTACAAAATATTGAAGTCCGCCTTTGTAGCCCACTCCCATAGCTTCAAACTTCCACTCTCCATTGCGACGATATAGACGTCCAAATTCTACGGCAGTTTCTATCGAAAAGTCTTCTTCTAGCTCATACTTTGCTATTTCTACATTTGTAACAGCATCATAAATACGAATAAATGAGTTGCGAACTTGACCAAAATTTTGACGTCGAACGTCGAAATCATGAATAGTTACTGTAAAAATTATCTCATTGATATCAGGACTTATTTTTGACAAATCGACTGTTACTGTTTCGTCATCTCCATCACTATTTCCGCCTGTAAGGTCATCTCCCGAAGACTCTACTGATCCATCTGGTGATTTGGGATTGTTATAGAAAACAAAAAATTCATCTTTGGGTAGTTTCTTATTTGCCCCTAACATAAATGCTGATGCATCGAGATCAAAATCATGCCCCGAGCCTTCATTCGGATCCCAGCCCAGACCTACACCCACACGAGACAGTCCAACGTCTATACGCTGCCCTTTGGTTAAGTTTATAGCCATACTTTTGTGTAATTATTGAATATGTAAATATTTTGTTGCCGTAAATGTATTAATAACTTTTATAAAGACACAATTTTACATCTAAGAAAGTTTCCACATAGGAGTGCTTACTTTGTAAGCACTCAGCTACTTGACTTAAAGCATGTTTTTAAACATTAACAAATACAGAAGGTTAAGGACTGATTTTCTCTTATTTAATGACCTGTAAAGACAACAGTTTTTCCCTCTGCAATAGACATTATTTTTGTTTGATTTCGATATCGCACTTTCACTTTTCCTTTTTGGGTTGCCGTTATTTTAGCATCTAAAAGCTTACCATCTTTCCAACTCAAGTCAATGGTATAACCTCCACGAGCTCTTAGCCCCTTCATCTCCCCCGTTTCCCAAGCACTAGGTAGTGCAGGTAAGAGATGCAACTCTTCATTTTGACTTTGAAGCAACATTTCGGCAATCCCCGCCGTAGCTCCAAAGTTTCCGTCTATTTGGAATGGAGGATGTGTATTGAAAAGATTAGGAAGAGTTGTTTGTGCCAATATCTTTTGAACATTATCGCCAGCTTCTTCTCCATCTAGCAATCTAGCATAGAAATTTATCATCCATGCCCTACTCCACCCTGTATATGTACCCTGTTTAGTTTCTTCATTCTCATTATAGAATCTGCGACGAGCAATAGTGCGGCGAGCAGCTTCGTACAAGTCTTTCTCAGATGGAGTTATTGTATTGCCTGGATATAATCCAAATAGATGAGATATATGTCTATGTCCTGGTTCTACCTCTTCATAATCATTTATCCACTCTTGAATAGTATTATATCGCTCACTGATTTTTACTGGGGGAAGTTTTGCTAATGTTTGAGCGAGTTGCTTTTGCGAAGAACCATTAAGATTCAATATCTTTTGAGCTTTCAAACACGCAGTAAACAATTCTCTAATAATTTGAATATCTATTGTAGAACCATAAGTCAACATAAACTTACTTCCATCTGCCAATTTATAAGTGTTTTCTGGCGAATTGGAAGGCGCTGTCACAAGATATCCGTTATTATCCTCTACTAAGAAATTTAGAATAAACTCGGCTGCCTCCATCATCGCAGGATATGCTTCTTCTTCCAAATATTTGCGATCATTCGTAAATTGATAATGCTCCCATTGATGAAGCACTAGCCATGATGCCGCTATAGGAAACGTTCCCCATGCAACAGCATCGCTTATTGCAGTATGTCCAAAAGGATTGGTTAAATGATTTACTGTCCATCCCTTAGAGTTATACGTTTTTGAGGCTGTCACTCTTCCTGGTTCACGTAGCGAGGAGATAAGTTTTGAAAAAGGATCGAAAGTTTCGGATAGATTACATAGTTCAACAGGCCAATAGTTCATCTGAATATTGATATTTGTATGAAAATCAGAATTCCAAATAGCATTTATATCCTTATTCCAGATACCTTGCAAATTAGCAGGTAGGACACCTGGAGCACGAGATGAACTCATCAACAAATAACGTCCATACTGAAAGTAAAGTGAGATGAGAGCAAGATCTAGCTCTCCATCTTTTACTCTTTGTAGCCGTTCATCAGTAGGTAAAATAGATGGTTCGCCTATATTGAAAGTCATTCTATTGAACATTGCACGATGTTCTAACAGATGCTTATTCTTTATATCTTGATAACTTGAATTCTTTATCGCATCTAAAATATCCGAACAAAGCTTTGAAGGATCAATTGTTCTATCAAAATTTTGCTTTTGAATATTATAGTCTGTAGCCGCTGTAAAGTAGAAAACTACCTCATCTGCATTTTCTACAAAGAAAGCATTGTTGAGCGTTTGCATTGTTCCCCCTTTATGCTCTCCAACAATTTTACCTGCAAACTTCATATGCGCCCCACTCTCTCCCAAATCTGGTTCAGGCAGGTCAATTATCTGTCCTTCTATACCTAGTTCAGTTTTTGAAATTGGATAGGCTCTAGCATCCTGCTCTCTATTGTAATGCAAACGAAAGGTCATGCCATTGGGCTTATCGGTTGATAGTTTCAAGACCATCACATTATCTGGGGCTGAGATGAATAATTCTCTTTTGATCAATTGTTCTCCCACTTTATATGTCACTGAGGCAACACCCGTTTCAATATTCAGATCACGACGATATTCTTTGATTAATGATTGTGGATGTCTTTTACCCAACAGATTGATTTCAATGTTTCCAAAAGTCTGATATGATCGGATACGTAATGGATTGCTACGCATATGCTTATTCGATAATTCGGCTGCCTCTGCTATTTTCTCATTAATAAGGAGCTTTTGAATTTCGGGAATCATTGCAGCAGAGTTTGCATTAGCATCATTTTTGTATCCTCCCCAAAGACTTTCTTCATTCAGTTGAATAATCTCGTTGTGAGTATCTCCAAATATCATTGCTCCCAGGTGTCCATTGCCAATAGGCAGCGCCTCATTCCAGTTTTTTGCTGGTTGTTTATACCACAACACACAGTCTTGTTGCTGTGCATTTAGAATAAGTGTGAGCGCACACAAAAAAGCTAAACAAATGTATTTCTTCATCTTAGTAATTGGTTAACGTATTTGGGGTGCAAAATACAAAATTTGTAAGAGATAGCGCAATTTATAAACAAAAAGAGGCATCTTATTTTAAGACACCTCTTTATCATTTTATTATAGATTGTTATTTCCCTTCTGGATATTCTACTTTCTCTCCATTGTTATGATAAGCAAATCTGCCAGCACTTGATTCATTTACAGGATCAGTAGTTGCCCATTGCCAGCCTCCAAATTCAGTTTCTTGATAATCGATAAAAGCTTGTTTCAATTCACCTACTGTATTCAAGACAAAAGGTCCTTGGGCTACCACAGGTTCGTTGATAGGCTCTCCCTCAAGCAAAAGGAGCTCAGTTGGTTCATTTCCATTCTTCACTAGAATATCAGCACCACCATCTAACTCTGCATAATACTTGTTGGCCACCATTTTATCCTCAATAGTCACAGTACCTACTTTTATATTATAGAGAATACGATTTAACGTTTTCGAAACTGCTGGAATCGTAAACTCTGCATTTGGTTCTAACTTCACAATCCAAACTCCTACATGATTATTTCTATCAAAAGCCCAAGAATCTGGTGCAGGGTCAAGAGATTTAATCCCTTTATATTCTCCTGCTATCAGTTTGATAGAAGCCGCTTTTCCCTCTTTATTCGTTTCAGTTATAACAGGTATATCCTCATTCCAAAGCATTTTATAAGCTGGTTCTACAAACTTACTCTTGCTTGGAAGATTGAGCCAGATTTGAAACAGCTCCATCGTATTCCCTTTATCAGTATTGATGAGAGGAAACATTTCGGAATGTTGTACGCCTTTGCCTGCAGTCATCCACTGTACATCGCCTCCTCCAAACCGCCCTTTAGAGCCTTTAGAGTCAAAATGATCAGCATAGCCTTTCGTCACCACCGTAATAGTTTCAAAACCTCTATGTGGATGCGCTGGAAAACCAGGCACAGTATCTCCATGATACATTCTCCAAGAAGCATTCATATCAAAATCCTGACCATTATTTTTGCCCACAGGCATCTCAACGGGAGCGAGGCTTCCATTTCCTTTTGGAAATTCATCATAGTGATGAAACGCAACAATATAGGGATCAAGAACGTGGAGTTGAAACCCCATTGGTTTTATATTTTTAATGCTCATAATCGTATAATTCATTTAGTTGTTGAATATGTTTATAATCACATTACAAAAATACTACATATTGTCCATTACATTAGCATAAATATCATAAGACAAAACATGGATATCTATAAATATACGAATAGATATTATAATACACGAAAAATCTTGCCGAAGTTATTTCTTCAGCAAGATTCTACAACATATTGCAGCTTATAACTACTGCGAACAAATTATTTTATAACAAAAGAACTTTCTAAAGTTGCATTACTATCACCGCCTATCCACACTTTAAAATCTCCAGCCTCAGCTTTCTTCACCATGTCTCTTCCATAAAAAGCAAGATCATCCGAAGAAAGAGTAAATTCAACAACTTTGCTTTCACCCGCCTTAAGAGCTATGCGCTGAAACCCTTTAAGCTCCTTAACTGGGCGAACAATAGAGCCTACTAGATCTCTGATATAAAGTTGAGCTACTTCTGTACCATCATATTTTCCAGTGTTCTTCAATGTAGCCTTCACTGTAATAGAGCCCCCAAGAGGCATTTCCTTTGACGATAGTTGAATATCAGAATATTCGAATGTGGTATATGACAATCCATAACCAAATGGATACAATGGATCTCTACCAGAATCTAAATAGAATGAAGTATTACCAAGAGATGTTTGTCCAGCTTCACGCTCTATCATATCCAGAGTGCTCACTCTATCTGGTGCAGGACGTCCTGTATTGTTATGATTATAATACATAGGGATTTGTCCTACCTCACGTACAAATGTGACAGGGGTCTTTCCTGAAGGATTTTCTTTTCCATAAATCAAATCAAAGATTGCTGGTCCTCCCATTGTTCCTGGATGGAAATTATACAACACAGCATCAGCATAAGGCAAGTCTCGCTCTATAGTCAACGGTCTTCCTGCCATAACGACTAACACCACTGGCTTTCCCGCCGACTTTACAGCTTGCAGCAGTTCTGACTGTTTTCCGATAAAGTTAATATTAGATAGAGAATGCGCCTCGCCTGACAGAATAGCTTCTTCTCCTAAAAATACAATTGCGACATCTGCATTAGCAGCCGCTTCTTTTGCTTTTTCGATGTTAGATATATTTAAATCTCTAGAATACTCTAGACCTTGTGCAAATATATAATTCACATCTTTATATTCATCTTTCAAAGCTCCTAACGGAGTCACAGTATGAGCCTTTTCACCGTCGAAAATCCATGTTCCCAATTGGTCGTGTGCTGCATCTGCCATAGGACCGATAATAGCTACTTTTTGTTTTTTAGACAATGGTAACAAGCCATTCTCATTCTTCAAAAGAATCGCTGATTCTACAGCCGCACGTCTAGCTTCCTCCAAGTGTTTATCAGCATACAATACCGATTTTTTCTTAACATCTACATAAGGATTCTCAAACAATCCTAGACGAAACTTCACACGTAGAACATTGCGCACTGATTCATCAATTAAAGACTCCTCAACTTTGCCTTCTTTTACTAATTCGGCTAAATGTTCTACATAGGCACCGCTAACCATCTCCATATCAACGCCTGCTAGTGCTGACAATTCGGCAACTTCTTTTGCATCCTTTGCAAAACCATGAGGAATCATTTCGCCCATCGAAGCCCAATCTGAGACTACAAATCCATCAAACTTCCATTCATCACGAAGTATATCTCTCAAAATATGTTTATCTCCAGATGCTGGTATTCCATCATTATCGTTGAATGAAGTCATCAAAGTAGCTGCTCCTGCCTCAATAGCTGCTTGAAACGGAGGCAGATATACGTTGCGCATCAGGTGCGGAGGAATATTGGTAGAGTTGTAATCACGCCCGCCTTCTGCGGCTCCATACCCTATAAAGTGTTTCACACAAGAAGCTATTGCTCCTGCATCTTGCAGATTTCCATTTCCTTGAAAACCACGCACCATCGCTGCTCCTAGCTGACCTCCTAAGTAAGGATCTTCACCTAAACTTTCAGCAATACGTCCCCAACGAGCATCTCTAGAAATATCTAGCATAGGTGCAAATGTCCAATTGATACCAACTGAACGTGCCTCTACAGCTGCAACTCGTGCTCCTTGTTCCACCACATCAGGATTGAAAGATGCTGCTTGCCCTAAAGGAATAGGGAAAATGGTTTTGAAACCATGAATCACATCTCGTCCAATAATTAGAGGAATACCTAGACGGCTTTCCTTCATTGCTATCTTTTGTAATCTATTTACTTCTGCTGGATCAACTACATTGAGTAGTGAACCTATTTGCCCTTGACGTAATGGCGTATCAAAGTTATCGAGGATTACCTTTTTGTCATTAGCTTCGAAATAATTGACCTGATTCATCTGACCAATTTTCTCTTCCAATGTCATTTTAGACAATAATGCCTCTACTCTTTTTTCTACATCCTGTTGTGCACATAGCGTAGAGCTAGCCACAAGGAACGTGGATGCAACAAATAGATTTTTAAAAATTCTCTTCATACATTTTGTTTAATTTAAAAGGTCAGGTTGCAATGTCCTTACAGATATAACAGCCTGACCTCACCTAGATTAATTGATATTATCTTTTCACATTCAATTCTTCTCTACAGAAAACAAGTATCCAGTCGTGTCCCTCCTTAGAGTTTGCTACTCGAACTGCAAATACCTCATCTGTTTGGTAGAATATTTCATACTCTTGCGTACCACAATAATAGGATAAGAAAGCATTCTTGGAAAGTGTTAGAATAGGCTTAGCACTTTCTTTCACCGAAAAAGTGAAATCTCCACCTTCATATTTGAAACTCACATCATCACCAAAATCTTCCAATATTGTAAAGTCACCTGCACTAGCTTTTCGCCCATATCCTTTACCCTCTGCATTGCTAATCTTTACTTTTAATCCTTCAAGTGAGAATTTAAATTTGTGAGAATACAGTGACCAGTCAGCCTTAGCATTAACACCAGCTGCCCACCATTCCTGACTATACGCACCACTAGGCCCTAGACCATAGTGTCCGCCAACGTTATAACCTGTTTTCTCAGCAATTTCTTTTGAGAAGTTATTGTACTGATCTAACATCCAAGTTCTGCCTTCCACATTACTTACACCACCTGTAAGAGCCATATATGTTTTAGTTTCGAGTAAACTATAGTCTGTCTTTTCGATCTTTATCACTTCCGATTTAGTCGCAATTTTGCCATCTGCAGTGTATAAACTCAGAGTTACTGTATATTCTCCAGCAAAAGGATAGCTTCCTACTGCAGATTGAGAATTACTAATCTCCCCATTTCCTAAGTCCCAAAGTATTGCATAGGGAACTTTACTTGCTGAGGTGTTTGTGAACTCAATTACATTATCACTTTTTTCTGATACCGTTTTGCTATAAGTAACCTCATCGTTACTTATAGCTCCTAGTTCACCTAATTTATTATTATCATTATCTTGAGGGTCGCAAGCAGACAGAGCCACCGCTACCAAGACAAATAGGATTGTTTTTATTGTATTCTTCATTTTACTTCTTTTTTAAATTGGTAATTACTTTTTCAATTCCAATTGCCTGGCTGTTTCAATGGGAAGTCAGTGCCTTTTGTTTTCTCAATCTCAGACTGAGGGATAGGTAAGTGCTTCATCCAGTCTTGGAATGTACGAGTAGAACTAAAAGCTGGCAAGTTTTCGGTCAACACTGTTTCAGCATCTCCCCAACGAACCAAATCCCAAAACCTCATTCCCTCTCCAAGAAACTCACGGCGGCGTTCCAATTTTATATTTGCAGCTGTTGCAGCTAAAGGATAGCTTCTTCCAAATGCACGTTCACGAATAAGATCGAAACTTGTTTGTGCAGATACTCCATCACTTTCAGCTTGTCCATGCATTTTCACTAATTCAACATAATTCAATAACACCTCTGCATACCTGAATAGGCGTAGATTGTTAGAATAGTTCAAGTCCACATCACCTGGAGGAGGATTGTATCCTTCTCTGGCAGCATACTTACGTTGAAATAGCCCTGTATTTTGGAAGCGAGGTGAATAGCTTCCTTTGTCCCAAGCATTGATAGAAGCATCACGTCGTTTGTCTCCTTCTTCATACATATCGTATGCAGCTTGTCGTACAGGAGCAAATCCCCATCCTCCTTTAAATACAGCATCAGGATCATTCAAATCATTAGGCGAAATAAATGCAGGCAAGTTGGTTCCATAGCCATTCCAACCAGTACCCCATGTTTTACCTTCTGGAAGTTGGTTACTTTCAAAAATAGACTCTGAACAAAACTCATTTTTGTCCTCCCACATAGCATCAAAGTCTTTGAACAATTCATACTTGCCGCTTTTAATAATAGATGCCATATCTTTTGTGACTTCTGCATATCTAGATTGATCCTTTTGATACATTACCACTCTTGCTTTCAACATTAGAGCAGCAGCCTTAGAGGCTCTTCCCTGCAATTTAGCATCTCCTGTTGTTTTCATATCCAATGCATCTTCCAAGAGAGCTTGATCTATCTCATTTATAATCACAGCATAAATTTCATCAGCTTGATATTGCTTTGCTAGATATGGAGCTTCTAGTGCTTTCTCGAACCAAACTACATCTCCAAAAAACTTCCAAAGCAAATGCATATAATAAGCTCTCAAGAAGTGACCTTCCGCTTTATATTTTTTCAAGTTTTCCTCTTTCACATTCACAGCATTTTCGCACGCTAAAAGCAAGTTATTGCATCGTGCTAATCCAGAGTAGTAAATAGTCCACAGTCCATTCACTGTTTCTGTAGATGAAGATTTGAATTGAGACAACTTGTAAAGTGGAGCTTGGTCTCCTGCATCTCCTCCTCCTTTGAATAAGTCATCAGAACGAAGGTCTGACATTAGAAGAACTGCATTATAGTTGTTTGCAGCATAGCTATCGAATAATAAGATTTGATACGCAGCTGCGAGATTGGATAGTATTG